>DAIDTZ010000165.1 GCA_027456925.1 Nitrospirota bacterium | reverse complement strand
GTTTTACAAGCGTGTTGAAGTCAGCGGCGGAGTAGCCGGCGGTTATCGTGGTCATGAAAAGCGAGGCCACGAAGAAGCCGATGACGAACTTCGGGAACCTCCACCAGATTTCCATGGGGCTGGGCTTTACGCCGCATTCCTCCTTTTCCCACTTCAGGCAGGCGATAAGCGCGAAGACGAACGACCAGATGCCGATCCACATGTCCCTGCCGATGACCTTCATGATGGTGAATGCCTGGATGGCGGCGTTCTCATTTCCGGCCATGCGGCCATAGGCGCTCGCAGCGGCGAACCCCGCCGCGTCGGCGAACTCCGAGGTCCCCACCCACGCGCCCGAGTCGCCCGGACTCAGATTGAGGGCCTTTGACGCGAAGGGAATGAAGAAGATCATGACCAAGGCCCAGACTACCACGAGCGTTACCGACGTATAGAGGTCTTCCTTTTTCGCCTTGACCGAGCTTGCGATGGCCATGGACGCGGAAACGCCGCAGACCGCGCCTCCCACGCCGATGACGGAGGCAAGCCGCTTGTCGAGGCCGAACACCTTCGTGGCGACAAAATAGATGGTGAGGCAGGTGGTCAGGGAGATTACCGTGGCCTGGAGCAGGGCGACCGGTCCAGCTGAAACGACCAAGGCGATGGGAAACGTCGCCCCAAGCAGCACGATCCCTGTTTTGATGTAGTACTCCACCCGGAACCCCGCATCCATCCACTTGGGAAGGGGGACGACGTTTGCGATCACGAGCCCGACGATGAGCGCGACCAGCGGCGGCTCCAGATTATATTTCGGCGCATCGACCCATCCGCCGATGGCAAACATGATGATGGATAGGACATAGAGTATGATAAAGGAGGGAAGGAACTGAGATGTCTTGATGCCCATGATCCTTGTGGAAATGCCGAAGATAATGAGCCAGGAAATTAATTGCAGTACGTACAAGCGGATGTTGCTGCTGAAGTGGTCCATGAGCTGACCGAGCGACGACCACTTCAGGCCGCCCGGATTAATGGCCAGGGCTTTGATGACGGAGCTGCCATTTAAGAACGCAATAAGCGAAACGATCACAATTCCGATACCAAGATAGATTGCCCACCAATCCTCTTTCAAGTAAAGCTCTTTCCAACCCATGGACGAAGCTGTTTCGCGTTCGTTTGACATCATGTTCTCCTTTCTGTTTGGTCGTGCGCTAAGGACGTTTTCGATCAACAGTTGTTGTGATAACAGATGTAAACCCGATGGAAATGGAACTTGCGATGTTAGTAGGTCGGGATATCACCTCCTCTTTTTAAAAGGATCATATCCTGCTGCAAAGAGCGCCGTGCGTCTGGCATAATCGAGGGAAATGTGAAAGGCTTAAATCAGAATCCGATATTGTGATATTCTGCACCATTATGATATTTTCCATCTTTCTTGTCAAGCAGCTTTGAATGGAAAAATCTTACCAAAAGGCGAGCATCGATTCAGGGGGGGTATGATGGAACATAGGGAAATTCCCGAAGTAATGGGACGTAGATTATCGGAAGGAGCTTCGTGCTACGAAAATAAAAAAAAGGCAGGAGGGCAACAGGCCACCTGCCTCATATGACGATCTTATATTTTTTGGCGGCGTTTAATAAGCTTTTCGAGCTCTACGGCGAAGAACACAATGGACGAGAGGACGAGAACGATGATGAGTTCGTTCGCGTCAAGCTGCTGGGTCTTGAACACCGGGTTGAGCGCAGGGACGTAAACGGTCATAAGCTGGAGAACGACAGTCGAGACGACGGTCAAAAACAGGGCTTTGTTCGAAAGAACCCCCTGCTGAAATAAGGACTCCTTTTCGGAACGAATGGCCATCACGTGGCCAAGTTGGAGAAGGCACAGGACCGTAAACACCATGGTCTGCCAATGGGCGTCGCGGATGTGGATGGCCCACGCCTGGAGCCCGAGGACCACGCCGCCCATGAGCAAACCCACCCAGATCGCATGGATGCCCAGACCCTGCGCGAACAAACCCTCCCGGGGATGGCGCGGCGGGCGGCTCATCACGTCCTGTTCTGCCGGCTCCAGGGACAGCGCCAATGCCGGCAGACCGTCGGTCACGAGGTTGATCCAGAGGATATGGATCGGCTGGAGCGGGATCGGCAGGCCCAGGAAGGGCGCGAGAAAGAGGGTCCAGATCTCGCCGGAATTGGTGGTCAGCAAATACCGGATGAATTTGCGGACATTGTCGTAGATTTTCCGGCCTTCCTTCACCGCCTTCACGATCGTCGCGAAGTTGTCGTCGAGCAGGATCAGGGACGACGCCTCTTTGGCAACGTCGGTCCCGGTCTCGCCCATGGCAATGCCGATGTCGGCGCGCTTCAAGGCCGGCGCGTCGTTCACGCCGTCGCCGGTCATGGCCACGAAGTGCCCCCGGTCCTGGAGCGCCTGGACGATCTTGAGTTTCTGCTCAGGCGCAACGCGCGCATAGACCCGGATGGATTCGACGCGCTTTTCGAACTCCGCGAGCGACAGGGCCTCGAGCTCTGCGCCGGTCATGACGGCCTTCGGATCGTCCGGCTCCAGGATGCCGACGCGCCGTGCGATCGTCCGGGCGGTCAGCGGATGATCGCCGGTGATCATCACCGCCGTGATGCCCGCGCTCCTGCATTCCGCGACGGCCTGTTTCGCTTCTTCCCGCGGGGGGTCCATCATACCCGTGAGGCCGAGCAGGATGAGCCCCGTTTCGACGTTCTCCGGCGTGCGGTCAAGGGGGAGGGTGTCCCAGGTCCGCATAGCGATTGCCATGACCCGGAGCCCGTCAGCGGCGATGCGTTCGCTCTCCTTTGTTACCTCGTCCCGGTCCAGGGGCCTGATGCCGTCCTTCGTCAGAACAGCAGTTGATTGGTCGAGCAGCACCTCGACGGCGCCTTTGGTGAAAGAAACGAAGCGGGGAGGAGGAGGAGCATTGACGGGGAGACCCGGG
>DAIDTZ010000164.1 GCA_027456925.1 Nitrospirota bacterium | reverse complement strand
ATTATCTTATTGTCGATGTTTCCGGCGTCGGACACCAGGTGCAGGTCCCGCTTTCGACCTACTATGTTCTTCCCGAAGTCGGCGAGGAAATCTGTCTTTCCATTCATACGCATGTACGCGAGGACACTCTTGCGCTCTTCGGTTTTCTGACGGAGGCGGAAAAAGAGTTGTTCCTTCTCGCCTTAGGCGTGTCCGGCATCGGTCCCAAACTTGCCCTTTCAATTCTTTCGAGTCTGTCCGTTGACGAGATCACGTCAGCCATTTTTGCCGCCGATGATTCGAAGCTTTGTACCATCCCCGGGATCGGGAAAAAAACCGCTGCGCGGATGGTTCTCGAACTAAAGGACAAAATCAAGTTTCTGCCGAAGGCTCAAACAATGCTGGGGCAGCCGGAGGCAGCGACAGATGTTGTCGAGGACGCTGTTTCCGCTCTCGTGAACCTGGGATATAAAAAACCGCTTGCGGAAGAGGTCCTTAAAAAGGCGAGGCAGAGCAAGCCGGAGTCCCCGGTCGAAGACCTTATTCGGGAAGCGTTGAGCTTGTTGAGAAAAAATTGAACAGGCCTGCTTCAGCAGCGGCCGTTCGATTCTTGTTTTCGAGGTTTTTCCAGAAAGACCACGAGGTAATCAGTGTCTGAGAGAGTCATAGAGCCGGAACAGAATGACGATGATGTGCAACTTGACAGAAGTCTGCGGCCCCTCGGGTTCGACGATTTCGTCGGCCAGGACCGCATCAAGGACAATCTCCGGGTTTTTATCGAGGCGGCAAAAAGGAGGCGGGAGGCCCTCGACCATGTCCTCTTTTGCGGTCCTCCGGGGCTGGGTAAAACCACGCTGGCGAACATCATCGCCCATGAGCTGGGCGTATGCATTAAAACGACCTCCGGCCCCGTGCTGGAGCGCGCCGGCGACCTTGCCGCGATTCTCACGAGTCTCCAGGAAAACGACGTGCTGTTCATCGACGAGATCCACCGGTTGAACCGCGTTGTGGAGGAGATCCTTTATCCGGCCATGGAGGATTTCCAGCTCGACATCATCATCGGTCAGGGGCCTGGTGCGCGGTCGATCAAACTTGATTTGCCGCGTTTTACCCTGGTAGGCGCCACGACGCGGACCGGCCTTCTGACGTCTCCGCTCCGGGACCGTTTCGGCGTGATTGACCGGCTCGTCTTTTATGATCCCGATGAGCTCAGAAAAATCGTCCAACGTTCGGCTGGACTGCTTCAAACGACGATAGCCGCAGCGGCGGCCGTAGAAATCGCGCGACGCTCCCGGGGGACGCCCCGCATCGCAAACCGGCTCCTCCGCAGGGTGCGCGATTTTGCCCAGGTGCAGGGCGACGGCACGATCACCCAGGACCTGGTCGTGAACGCCATGAAGCGGCTTGAGGTGGACGAGAAGGGGTTCGATCATATGGATCGGAGGCTGCTGCTTACGATCATTGACAAATTTGAAGGCGGTCCCGTGGGGCTCGATACCCTTGCAGCCGCGCTCAACGAGGAAAAGGACACGCTTGAGGATGTGTATGAACCGTTCCTGATCCAGGAAGGTTTTCTTGACAGGACTCCGCGAGGCAGGCAGGCCACTCGCCTGTGCTATGAATATTTCGGCAGGAAAAGGCCCTTGTCGGTGCAGGAAAGGCTCCTCTAAAAACGATTGGTCTGCATTTTTCAGAGATTCAGCGATAAAACGGTAATTCGCTTCGAGGAGTAACGCTGTGGAGATTTTTTTTCATATTTGCTGCGCCCCCTGTGCTCTCTATCCTTACTACCGGCTCAAGGAAGAAGGATTCGAACCAACGGGGTATTTTTATAATCCCAACATCCACCCCTACCAGGAGTACCGGAAAAGACTTGATACGGTCAAGGAGTTTGCCGGCCGCGTCGGACTTGAGATCGTGTACCGCGACGGATACGATCTCGATCAATATCTCCTTCAGGTTGCGGGTAAGGGAGCTGCGCGGTGCGAGCACTGTTACCGGATGAGGCTCGATGCCGCGGCAGCGGCGGCAAAGGAACGGGGTTTTCGCTCTTTTACCACGTCTCTTTTGTACAGTAAATTCCAAAAGCACGATGCGATCGTCGGCGTTGGACGGGAAACGGCCGAAATGCACGGGATCGAGTTCTATTACGAGGATTTCCGCCGTGGTTGGCGCGAGGGAATCGTGGAATCCAAAGCCATGGGACTGTACCGGCAGCAGTACTGCGGCTGCATCTACAGCGAGCGGGACCGGTATCGCAAAACAACGGACCCGGTCTGATGCCGCTCAGGAAGCAACTTACGGGTATGCCTGCAAAAAACTTTTTCCTTCTCATCGGGCTGCTCTTCCTGCCTGCTATTGCCCGGGGATCTGAAAACATCCGGGTGGCCATATTTGATAATCAGAAAACCGTGACGCTCAGGTCCTCCTCCGGTTTTATCAAGGCAGGTCAATCCGTTGGTTGCAAAGAAAAACAGCTGATCTTCAGCGCCGCCTCGGTCGGCAGCCAACCGGTTCGCTTCAAGTCCGCTGTTGGATTCATTCGGGTGAACGGCAAAGGGTATCGCGGCTGGGTGGAAATCAGAAAAAAGAGCAATGGGCGGCTGCTGGTCATCAATGATCTCGATATCGAGGATTATCTGCAGGGAGTAATCGGCGCTGAAATACCCCCTGAATGGAAATTTGAAGCGCTGAAAGCCCAGGCAGTAGCATCGCGGACCTATGCTTTGTACCAGAAAAGGACAGCCGGAAACAGGCCGTATCATATCCTTGCCACCGTAGACAGCCAGGTCTATGCCGGGAGCAGGGGCGAACACCCGAAGACCGTGCGCGCTGTACGGGAAACGAGAGGGGTTGTCATTGTGTATCATGGCGAGGTGATCCCGGCGTTTTATCATTCGAGCTGCGGAGGGCATACTGAAAATGCGGCCGAGCTCTGGGGCATTGACGAACCGTACCTCAAGGGAGTGGATTGCGATTGCCAGAAAATTTCCAAGTATGGAGTCTGGGAAAAACGGGTGCCGCTTCCAGTCCTGATCAGCGCACTCCGGAAACTGGGATACCGCCTGCATGATGTTCTCGAAATCGGCCTGGGGAACATCACTCCGTCGGGCCATGTCAAGGACATCATCCTGAGGCACTCGGGGGGGGAAATAACGGTCCCCGCTGAAAACCTGAGGGCCGCTCTTGGCAATACCGAGATACCGAGCGTATTTTTCGAACTTGAACTTTCCGGGGGAGAAGCCGTCTTCTCGGGACGGGGGCGCGGGCACGGTGTGGGGTTGTGTCAATGGGGCGCCCAGGAGATGGCGCTTCGGGGTTTTTCTTATCAAGCCATACTTTCCCACTACTATCCCGGAACCAGCCTGGCAAGAATAAAATAAAGCATCTATCGAGAAGACCGCCCTATCATTTTTCTTGACAGAGAAACAGGATCGACTATACAATACAGAACGTATGAAAAAATCAATCAAACAAAACAAGACGGTTAACGCCGGGAAAACGAGCGTGACGGCCGTCCCGAATTATGGATCTTTTGTTCCTCTTTCCCTGGCATTGTCTCTTCTTCTCATCGGAGCTCTCGCAGCGGCAACGTATGCGAGAAACAGCATTTACCACACCCATGTCACGCTGTGGGCAGAGGTGGTGAAGATGGCGCCGCACAAGCGGAGGGCGCATGAAAATTACGGCCAGGCGCTTTCTTCCGCCGGGTTATATAATGAGGCAGCCAAAGAGTTTAAGACCGTCATGGCGCTGCCGGACGACGGAAGCGTTCCGCTCCGCGATCTGTACCGGGAGATCGGAGTGGTCGATTTCAGGATGGGGAAATTTGACGATGCCATCGTCGCCTGGCAAACTGGCTTGCGCTATGCGCCGAACGATCCCAGCCTTTTGAATAACTTGTCCATCGTTTATCTCCAAGTAGGACGATTAGACGAGGCAGCCGCCGCAGCGCAAACGGCCCTTGTTGGCGACCCGACCATGCCGCAGGCATTGAATACCATGGGTCAGGTCTACCTGATGAAAAAGAACTATAATCAGGCTGTTAAGTATTTTCTGAAGGCAGCGGACCGCGAACCCGATGTCCCGGCGCGTTATTGGAACGCTGCTCTGGCTCTTGAACAAGCAAAACGGCCTGACAAGGCCTATGAATATGCGTCCAAGTACGTTGCCATGGAAACCGATCCTGCTGCCCGGCAGAGGGGCTATGCATACCTGGAGCATCTTAAGCAAGTTTTGCATCGTTGATGCTCGCAGGGTCTTCGATTTCCTCCCTCATTCGACGGGTTCGTCCTGCCCGACGGCAGGCTCTAAGGAGCGTCGTTCAAAATATTTTTCTTGAGCATAAAAGTCCGCTAATGTGCCGCCCATTATTCGGGAGCCACATCCCTCGTCGCTATTCGTCTTGCCTTTCTTGCGATTTCCTTGCAATTTTCACTGTTCTAACATAGAATCAAAGAAGCGAGGCATTCGCTCGCAATTGGCCTATGGATGACGATCTTCTCGCAAGATATCTCAATTTTTTGGCCGTGGAAAAAGGGCTTGCCCGCAATACTCTTGTCTCCTATGAACGGGACCTGCGCAAGTATTTCATTTTCCTGAAGGTAAAAAATTCTGATGACGTTACCCCCTCGGACGTCTCCTCGTTCCTTGCGAACTTATCGTCATCAGGGATTGCAGCGCCGTCCATTGCGCGGTGTCTCTCCGCAGTTCGGGGCTTTCATAAGTATCTGCTCATTGACGGATTGGCGCAGAGGGACCCGACCACAAATCTGGAAACGCCGCGCGGCTGGAAACGTCTTCCCAAAACGCTTTCCAGCATCGACGTTGAGGCGCTGCTGAACCAGCCCGAGTCTTCGACGCCGATCGGAATTCGCGATAAAGCAATGCTGGAACTGCTCTATGCCACGGGGCTCCGGGGCAGCGAGCTGGTCGGTCTCAAACTGAATGATATTAATTTTGAGCGTGGCTATCTTATCGTGGTCGGCAAGGGATCGAAAGAGCGCGTAGTGCCCTTGGGAGAGACCGCCAGCGCCATCGTGCAGGAATATCGGGAGCAGGCGCGGCGGTCATTGCTCAAGGGCCGGGATTCGGACCATCTGTTTATCAGTTCACAGCGCCGCGGGATCACCCGCCAGATGTTTTGGGAACGGATCAAATATTATGCCCGGAAGGCAGGTATCGGACGGAATGTTTCGCCGCACACGCTGCGGCACTCTTTCGCCACGCATCTTCTCGACAACGGCGCGGACCTCCGCGCAGTACAGGCCATGCTCGGCCATGCGGATATCTCCACCACGCAGATCTATACCCACGTGTCCCGGGAACGGTTGAAAAAAATACACGAGAAGTACCACCCGAGGGGGTAAGGGCAGAGGGCAGGGAGCAGGGAGCCCTTTGCTCCATGCGCCATGCCTCTGCAGGTACGTTTATGGAAGTCATCACCAGTCATACGAACGCGGACTTCGACGCCCTGGCTTCCATGGTTGCGGCGAAGAAACTCTATCCTGAAGCGAAACTGGTTTTCCCCGGTTCCCAGGAAAAGAGCATGAGGGATTTTTTTCTTGAGTCCGCGTTTTACGCCCTGGAAATCGAGCGTTTGAAGAATGTGGACGTGGAAAGCATTACCCGGCTTATTATTGTCGATAACCGCACTCCGGGCCGGCTCGGCAAACTCGCCCGTGCATTGCAGCGGCCCGGCGTTTCAGTCCATATCTACGACCATCATCCGCAGGCGGACGGGGATATCAAGGGAGAGAAGGAAATCATCGAGCAGGTAGGGGCCACGACAACGATCATGGTCGAGCTCTTGAGGCAAAAGGGGCTTCCGGTCAGCGCCCTTGATGCGACGATTTTCGCGCTCGGGATCTACGAGGAAACCGGCTCGCTCACCTTCGTGTCCACGACGGAGCGCGACGTGCAGGCCGTGGCGTTTCTCCTTTCAAAGGGCGCCCAGCTGAATATTGTCGCGGACTTCATCTCCCGGGAGCTTACCGCTGAACAGATATCCATCCTGAACAATCTCATCGAATCCGCAAAAAGCTACGATATTAACGGCGTACGCGTTGTCATCTCGGTCTTGTCGGTCCCGCAGTTTATTCCGGACCTTGCCAATCTTGCGCACAAGATCAGGGACATGGAGAGCCTCGATGTGCTGTTCCTGGTCGTCCAGATGGGGGACAAGACCCATGTCATCGGCCGTTGCAGGATCCCCCAGGTGAACGTCGGCATTGTTCTTGAGGAACTGGGCGGAGGCGGGCACGCAACGGCGGCATCGGCCGTGGTCAAGGACATGACCTACCTCCAGACCCGGGAACGCCTTATCGACCTGTTGCGGCGCCACGTCAAGCCTGGTCCTGTTACCGGCGACATCATGAC
>DAIDTZ010000163.1 GCA_027456925.1 Nitrospirota bacterium | reverse complement strand
GCGGGACAAGGTCGGAGAACGACACTTCGAGCCCCAGTTCCTCCTTGATTTCGCGCGGCCCGGCAACGCCGGCGTCTTCGCCGCTGGCGTAATGTCCGCCCACGCTCACGTCGAATTTCCCCGGAGCGATCTTTTTTGTTGCTGATCGTTTCTGAAAAAGCGCGTAGTTTCTTCCTTGCCGCTGCCCGATGATGAGGCAGTGGAATGCCCCGTGCCAGGCACCGGTCCTGTGCGCCTCATCGCGCGCAATGACTTCGCCGGTCTTTATGCCTCTGCTATCCAGAACATCGAAAAGTTCCGTATTTCCTCCGTGCTGCGTAGATGCGTCCTCATTTTAAACATGATCATTATAGTGCAAATGCGTCGCCTTTTCATCATGATTCTCACGGCAAAGCTTCAGCTTTCGAGCAGCAATCTTTGTCTGGCAACTCCAGCCTGATTTCGGTATAATTTTACTGGTTCTGTTCCGCGGACGTCCTCCGGCGCCGCGACCTCTGATCTGCTTCCTGTCTGTGAGGTATGAGCATATCAACCTTCATCAATACTTCTGTGGGCATGTATGTGGTCCAGTCGTTCTGCCATTCCCTCGTTGCGGCGGTGCTCGTCGACCGCGCCCTCAAGGCGTGGAAGATCTACAGTCCGCTGATCAGGCAGCGCTTCCGTCTCATCGTCATCCTCTTCCCGATTTTTTCCTTTCCCCTCTACCAGTTGATCAACCCCGCCAGAAGTTCCGTTTTCTTCAGGATGGAGGCCCTCTTTGACAGCAGCAGGTGGCTCACCCTCGAGCTCGGGTGGGGCGTCCCCGTGGGCGTGCTGTTCTTCGTGATGCTGGGAGCAACGAGCCTCGTGTTTCTCTTACAGGAACTGATCCCCGTTCTCCGTCATACCATGACGCCAAAGCACTCTGTAGACGAAGGGACCCATTTTGATGCGGGCACGTTTGTCCAGGACACGGCAAAGGTCCTGGCGATCCGGAAGCCCGAGGTCATACTCATCGGCGAGGACGAGCCGTTCCTGTTCTCGGCAACGGGCCGGGAGGCGGTCATTTATCTGTCCTCCGGGCTCACCCGGATGCTTTCAAGCGAAGAGCTGCGGGCGGCGATCGCTCACGAAATGGCCCACATCGCCCGGAGCAGGCGTCCGCTGCTTGTCGCGCTGTTCCTCTTCCGTATCGTCCAGTTCTTCAACCCCGTCGTCCTGGTAAAATACCGGAGGGCGGTCAGGGACGAGGAAAAAATCTGCGATGATATCGCCGTCAAACTGACGGGCGACCGCGGGGCGCTTGCCCGTGCTCTGAAGAATTTTTACCAGAAACCGGATAAGAAGCGCGTGCTGTCTTCGTTGCAGTCCTCGTCAGCGAACATGTCCCTTGAGGAATACGGTCATAATCTGCACCTGGAAAGCAGGATCGCCAGGCTTGAGACGGAACAGACGGGTCCGGAGCCAGGCCCTCTCGCTCCCTTTGTGCTGACGCTCTCGGCCGTCATGCTCTTGAACTACCTGATCGTCTGACCTACAGGAGGTGGGTGATGAAAAAACAACTGTCGGGCCTCGCAGCCTTTGCCGCGGCTGTCGCGATCCTCGTCGCGGCCCTGCTTCTCGCGAACTGGGCGCCCCTTGCTCTCCAGAAGGAAACGCTCCGACGCTATAACAGCATCGAAGAGGTCCGCGCCGCACTGCCCGGGAAGATGATCTACGTGCCCTCCTATTTTCCTCAGCAGGTAAGCTGGCCGCCGTCCAAGATCCTTGCCCAGGGAAAGCCTTTTCTGGCAAGCGTCATGGAGTTCAAGCGCGCGGGTTCTGACGAGGCCGTGCTGACCATATCCCAGGCCGAAGGCCCCTTCAATACCGACAGGGACATCGCTCTTACGACTGTCAGCGAGCAGGTGCGATATATCATGAAGGGAAGAACGGCTGCGCTCCAGGTGGGAACGTGCAGGAACGGCGAGCCTTGCAGCCGTATGAGCTGGCATGAGGGCGGCAGCGCCATAACGGTTACCATGAGATCAGGCCCCTTCGAACTGACCAGAATCTCGGAGAGCATGCTGCACTGACGTCATCGCCGCATTATTGCATCGGCTGGGAACAATCAATCTTAGTACCGCCTGTTGTTGCATCGTAAAAAATCATCGTCAATCAAAAAAGCATCAGGACACCCGCTGATTGTCTCGTGCTTTTCACCGCGCCTTCGCATGCTCCTTAATCGTTCACCCAAACAATCGCGCACTCCGCTTATATCGCATTATTTTTTCCGTTCCTCCCCTCAATAACCCGCTTGCAGTTTTCTGTAAATAATACGGTACATACTGCGTAGGAATAAATACCTATTCGAATAGGATATTCTTCCAATTTCCAGATCTTCATTCCCCTGCTATACCTGTATCAGACAACAGGAAAGGAGGTGAACATTATGCTTACTTACAAGAGCGGACACAAGGTTGGAAAGGGAACGTATTGGGATCTGTCGACGGGACACCGCATTGACGTGGAAGAGGAATGCGCCCTCACGGGGGGACCATCGGCAACCTATCTCCGGATGCCATCGGGGATGATGCTGCTCGTCGGCCCGATCATCGGCCTGCTGTACGTCCTGTGTGTCCCGATCATCGGCATCGCGACCATCGCGGCCCTGGCAACGGGAAAAGCTGCCAACGGTGTCTTGAGCCTGATCGGGAAGAGCCTGTCCTTCGGCTGGAGGCCGAAAGAAGCGTATTTGTCGGGAAAGAAGAAAAACAAGAAAAGCGCACCGTGAACAGTGGGAAACGGACGCCCGTGCGCGGGGAGCGTACGGGTCCACCACCAACAGGCGGCGTACCAGCCGCCGGAAATAAGGAGGAGTGCCATGTATACGCTCGTTGATTTCATAACCCATGTGAAGGGCATCGAATATATTTTGTCCATACTTTTTATCGCCGGTTTTCTCCTGTTCTGGGAGGTCATGAAGCCCCGGCCCTTTGCAACCGTGGTTGCCACGGGAAAAGACGACCTGGAACACCTGAAGCGGACCGGATACCGGACCACGATGAAGAACATCGGCAAGATCGCGGCTGCGCCGTTTATCGGGCTTCTGTACGTCGTGATGCTGCCCTTCGGCTTCTTTTTCGTGGTCCTTTCCGAGGCAGTAAGCCTGGTGCTCAAAGGCAGCACCGCGCTTCTTAGGAGGACGGGCATGGACGTGTCTTTCGAGTGGAGCCCCATGGAAGCCTACTTTACGGGGAAGAAACGCAGACAGGCCGGGACCACAGACGGAAAAAGTGCAAAGAAGTAACGCGTTCTTTCAGACTTCCGGAGAGAAGAAAGGAAAAGTCCATGATGAATAAATTCTCCACCAGTATTGTTATCGCCTTTCTGTGCATCCTGGCCGCGCCGTTTATCGCCGCAGCGGCCGATGCGCCGGGCGTGCGCGTCCTGGGCAGCTTGAAGGACGCGTACGCTCCGGTCATTTTCGATCACCCGAAGCATGCGGCCATTGCCGCGAGTTGCGCGGCCTGCCATCATGAACACGCGCTGGGAAACGGCCTGCCGTGCAAGCAATGCCATGCCCTTACTCCGGCAACATTCAGGAATTCGGTGAACCGCGGTTTTTCGTCGTGCAAAAGCTGCCATGGTGAGTTCGACCGTGACAACGCAGGCATGCCGGGGCTCAAGACCGCGTATCATCGACGGTGTTTCACCTGTCATCGCGGCATGGGCGATATCGGCACTGACCCCAAGGGCTGCACCGAGTTGTGCCATGCCCGGCGAACGGACAGGGTCGGCAGCAACAGCGGAAACTAGGCCTGCCAGAGCACACAAGAACCTCGAGGATAAGGAGAGACGGTATGAAAATCAATCAAACTGAACCCGTCAGGAAAGACGAAGGCGACGGAGAAAAAGCTCCGGACAACGCACCCGTTCCCGAACAGGGCATGAACCGGCGGGCATTCCTGGGGACCGTTGCCGCGATCAGCGGCGTGGCGGCAGTCGGGACCGCAGGATCGGCCCGGGCTTCCGAAGACTTTTCCGGATGGCCGAACAGCTACGGCCTGTTGACCGACCTGACCGCCTGCGTAGGCTGCCGGAGCTGCGAAAAGGCCTGCAACGAAGCGAACAATTTGCCGAAGCCCGCTCTTCCCTTTGACGACCCATCGGTCTTCGATCAGAAACGACGGCCCGACGCCCATGCCTACACCGTCGTCAACCGGTACGAGAACCCAAAAGACAAGAACACGCCGATCTACCGCAAGGTGCAGTGCAACCACTGCAAAGAGCCGGCCTGCGCCTCGGCCTGTCCCATCCACGCCTACTCCAAGACCCCCGAGGGCGCGGTCAAATACAATCCCGACCTCTGCTTCGGGTGCCGGTACTGCATGATCGCCTGCCCCTTCTCCGTTCCGGCCTATGACTACGAGAGCGCGCTCGAACCCAGGATCGTGAAATGCACCATGTGCTACGATACGCGGGTAAAGCACGGAAAGGTCACGGCCTGCGCCGAGGCCTGCCCAACAGGCGCCATCACCTTCGGCAAGCGGGACGAGCTCATCAAGATCGCCCGCGCCAGGATCGAGAAGGAACCCGGTAAATACGTGGACCACATTTTCGGGGAGCATGAAGCCGGCGGGACAAACTGGATGTATATCTCCGGCGTCCCCTTCGAACAGCTCGATTTTCCGACGAACGTGCCGAACAAACCGCCGATCGAGCTCACCAAGGGCTTCCTGTCATCGGTCCCGCTCGTGTTCACCATCTGGCCGGCGCTCTTCGGCATGTGCTATGCGGCGCTCAAACACCGCGACGAAGCGGATAACGACAAGCCCGCACAGAAGAAGGAGGAAAACAAATGAGCAACGGCTATGCTGTTCATCAAGACAACTTCCGGTCCTGGTTCATGGACAAACTGCTCATGGGCATGTCCTGGCCGGAATACCTGAAAACGCTTATCACGCCGTTCAACGTGATCGCTGCGATCGTCCTGAGCGTGGGACTTCCGCTCATCGCCATCCGGTTCGTCCAGGGACTCGCATCGGTGACCCATGCGTCGAACGATTATCCCTGGGGCATTCTGCTCGGATGGGGGCTCTTTTCCGGCGTGCCGCTTTCGGCAACGGGATTCGTCATGGCCACGGCCTACTACATCTTCGGGTTCAAGCGGTACCACTCGCTCGTGCGGCTCGGCGTGTTGACCGGTTTCCTCGGGTACCTCTTCGCCGTCATCTATCTCTTGACCGACCTCGGCAGGCCCTGGCGGATCTACTACCCCATGATGGTCGGCTTCGGCACGGCCTCGGTCCTGTTCCTCGTGGCCTGGCATGTGGCGACCTATTTGACGGTCCAGCTCCTCGAGTTCAGCCCCGCGATCCTCGAATGGCTCAAAGCGCAGCGCGTGCGCAAGTGGGCCATGATGATCACCATCGGCATGACCATCGCCGGCATCATCCTCTCGACGCTCCATCAGTCGGCCCTGGGCGCCATGTTCCTGCTCGCGCCGGGCAAGATGCACCCGCTCTGGTATTCGCAGTATTTGCCCGTGTTCTTCCTTTCTTCGAGCATCTACGCGGCCCTCGCCATGGTCATCGTCGTCAGCACCCTCTCCGCCAGGTTCCTGCGGGACAAGACGGACGGGAACTTCCTCGGCAATCTTGACAACCTGACGATCGGGCTCGGCACGGGCGCTTCCGTGGGGATCTACGTCTATTTTGCGCTGAAAGTGATCGGCGTCGCGCATGACGACAACTGGAACCTGCTGAACACGGGATACGGGCACTGGTTCCTCGTTGAAATGCTCGTGTTCGTGCTGCTGCCCGGACTGATCCTGTCGCTGGGCGTAAAGAAACGAAGCAGCGCAATCGTCCGTATCGGCGCCTTCTTTGCCGTATTCGGGATCATCGTAAACAGGATCAACGTATCCACGGTGGCTTTCAACTGGAATCTCCAGGATCACCTGCATCACATCATTCCCCCGTGGAAAGAGACCGCCATCGTCCTGGCGATCGCGATGTTGCACATCCTCATTTTCCGGTGGATCCTGAACCGCATGCCGGTGCTGCGCGAGCATCCGGACTATCGGAGTTCGCATTGATCGGTAAAAACAGTGCCTTCTTCCAGGGGTGTCCGACGTGAAGGAAAGGCCACAGATGCCGCGGTCCGAGAACAAATCATACTCCGCCGCTCGTGCACGAATCCCGGCCTTTTTTCGTACGCCGGACGCTCCGCTGTTCAAGGGGGGCGTCATGAAGGGACCACGAGGAAGCACCTGTATGCTGATTCTGCTCTCCATCCTGTTCGTTGCTTCCGGCGGCGTCGCCGGAACGACAGACAGGCTGTCCGAGGAGCAAGAGCGCTGCCTGGAGTGCCATGCAAAGCCGGGGATCATCAAGGTCTTTCAGAACAACGAATCGCTGGATGCCTTTCTCGATCCCAATACGTTCCACGCCTCGGTCCACCATGACCTGGCATGCACGAGCTGCCACACCGAATTTTCCGGCGGACTGCACCCGGAACGCCAATTTAAAAGTATCCAGCAGTACCGCATCAAGTCATCGCTCATCTGCAGGCGGTGCCACGCCGATGACCAGATCAGCAAGCATACCGTGCATACCGGCGTTCTGAACACCGGGAAGCCGCCTGTCTGCACGAACTGCCACGGCTCCCATGGGATCGTCCGTATCTCGGGGAAAGGAGCGTTCACGAATGAAGAGCAGTACTGCATGAAATGCCATAACCGCCCGGTCACGATGCATTTGAAGAACGGCGAGCGCCAAGCGCTCGTCGTGAACACCCTGTCATTGAAGATGTCGGTCCATGGAAAGCTCAGCTGCTCGGATTGCCATTTCGGATTTTCCTCGGAAGAGCACCCGGAACGCATGTTCAGGACGGGAAGAGATTTTTCGCTTGCTTCGTCGGAAAGCTGCAGGCGCTGTCACTTCGATAAATACACCAAAACGCTGGAGAGCATTCATTACACCATGCTGAGCCAGGGAAAGCTGAATGCCCCGGTTTGCACCGACTGCCATGGTTCCCACGAGGTCGCCCCCGTGGGTAAGGAACGGACTGCGAGCGCCAAGCGGTGCCAGCGCTGCCATGCCCAGGAGTACGACAAGTATGCGAAGAGCGTTCACGGCAAGGCGCTTTTCAACGACCACAATCAGGACGTGCCCGTGTGCGCGGACTGCCATACGGCCCATACGATCGAAGACCCCTTTTCCCTCGATTACCGCGAGCGGATCCCGGAGATGTGCAGCAACTGCCACGGGAAGACGGAGATCGTCGGCAAGTACGGGCTGTCGACGAATGTGGTCAAAACCTATTTGTCCGATTTTCACGGTATTACGCTGGGACTCTACAAGATGCAGAAGGGTGCGGGCGCAAAGCCCCGAAAGCCTATTGCGGTCTGTACCGATTGCCACGGCACGCACGGCATCAGCAGCGTGCGGGGGTCCGATGCCGCCGTCGTCAAGAGCAATCTGCTCAAACGCTGTCAGAAGTGCCATCCCGACGCAAACGAGCACTTCCCCGATGCCTGGCTCTCACATTACGAACCGAGCCTCAAGCGGTCTCCCTTCGTTTTTATCGCCGGGTTCGTGTACCAGCTCTTTATTCCGCTCATCGTCATCGGTTTTGTGCTGCAGATCCTGCTGCACATCTGGCGTTACGCAGTCAACAGGTAGGCCGAAGGGAAAAGGAGGTCTTTTATGAAAACGCGCTACCGGCGGTTCAGCACCGCCAGGATCATCGAGCATTGGCTGCAGCTTATCACCTTCAGCGTGCTGGTGGTGACGGGGCTGTCCCAAAAATTCTACACCCTCGGTCTTGCTCAATGGTTCATCATGCACCTGGGGGGCATTGACATGGTGCGGCTCGTTCACCGCGGCACAGGCATTCTCTTTTCGCTTGCCGTTGCGCTGCATATCGGGGCGGCGGCTGTCGGCATCGTCTACAAGCGATGGCAGCCTTCCCTGATCATTACGAAAGACGATATCGCGAACGCCATTCATAACGTTCAATACTACCTGGGCAGCAAGAATTACCCGGCAATGAGCGGGAAATACAACTATACGCAGAAGTTCGAGTACTGGGGCATCCTGACGGGCGGACTCCTCATGGTTGCGACCGGTGCGGTCCTCTGGCAGCCCCTGATCGCCACGAGGTTCGTGACCGGCGAGATCATCCCCGCGTCAAAGGTCCTTCATACCAACGAAGCGCTCGTCGTTTTTCTCATCATCGCCGTCTGGCACATCTACAACGCCATATTCAGCCCCGGCGTGTTCCCGCTGAACACCAGCATCTTTACAGGGTATCTATCGAGGGAACGGATGGCCCACGAGCACCTCCTGGAGCTTGCCCGGATCGAGCACTCGACCCCGGAGGAGATTCGCATGCTGCACCCCGAGGAGTGTCCCTTCGAGGTTATGCCGCGGAGCGAAGGACCGGCCGATCCGCCAAAGGACCCGTGACAAAGACAACACCTATCTTTTTAAGCATACTTGATATATACTTTCTCCATGGCTGAGCACACGGGCAGTTTGCGCAGGCGCATAACCCTGACCATCATCACGGGCATATCCGTCATATTGCTTACGTTCGGCGTCGCCAGTTACTATATCATCCACCAGAACATCGACCACTCGTTGAATGAAAAACTGGCTCACGCCCGTCTTATCGGGAACAACATCGACAATATCATCAAAGACAATATCAACCGGCTCTACGACATATCGATCTCCGGCAAGGTAGACCTGCAGGACAACGATTTCGGTCCGGAGCGGGAGGCCATCAGGACGGCCTACCGTTACTCGATCTTTGCCGACGGCATCTTTCTGCTGGACCTCGGCGGGAATGTGCTCCTGAATTATCCGGCGCGGATCAGGGATTCCGCGATCAATGTGCTGAGCATCGAGCCGATCAGCAGAATCCTCGCCCAGCAAAAGCCGGTGGTCTCGAATGTCTACACCATGGAACCGACGGGCAGGAAGGTCTTGTTCGTCCTCGTTCCGCTGAAGGACAAGCGCGGCAGCACCGTCGGG
>DAIDTZ010000162.1 GCA_027456925.1 Nitrospirota bacterium | reverse complement strand
GTCAATTCCCGAGAGGCCGTTAATCCAAGGGGCGATCGGCTCGATGAAGAAACGCAGGTGCCGAAGCACGATGATCAACAGCGACCAGTGGAAGAGAAGACCGAAAAACCAGAGCCATTTGGCGCTGCCGTAGACGGGCCTTTTGCCCACGATCGCCACATCGGTATTCCGGAAGAGCGACCGGAAAAGGAAGACCTCCAAGGCCATCCGCCCGATCACGCCCGCAAGGTTCGATGGGCTCTCCAGTGGATTTCTCCGGATCCAGGGGAGGGAGATCTGCTGGCCGCAGGTCGTCGTGATGCGGAAAGGAACAGGCGACTTTGCCCAGAGAAGGACGCGGGTGAGAAAGCCGATGAGAAACGCCGCTATGGCCGCGTAGGGGATAACGACCGTCAGCAGAGAAGAGAAGGTGGCGCTGAAGGCAATTCCCATGGCCGAGAGGGTCAGGATCAGGATGGCGATAAGCGATGTCGACAGGTTCATGGTGCCCACGATGGTTCGTCTCCGAATCGGATCATCGGTTTTTTCATGTCGGCCATGGCATTGACGATCAATTCGACCAGGCCTCCGTAATACAGACGGCTGCGCTCCTCCGCGTGATAGTAGCCGATCATGTCCCGGATGGCGCCTTTGCAGTTCGAGCAGGGGGCGCAGACATACTTTGGCACCTCCCGGGGTTCACCCTGAAAGGCATTGAGGATCTGCAGGAATTTTTTGCGAGAGCTGACCAGGTTGCGCCATTGCAAAAAATTATATCCCGACATGATGGCGAAGCCGGAACCGCCGCCGCAGCAGTAATTTTCCACTCCGTGAGGCGTCATTTCCCGGAATCGCGGGGCGATCTTTCTGAGGATGCGCCGCTGGGGCTCAACAATACCCATGCTCCGTACCATGTTGCAGGGATCGTGCAGGGTGACGGGGAAATCGTTCCTGATGGGATCAAACTGCAATTTACCGCTCAGGACGATGTCCTCCAGCGTGACCATAGCCGATTCCCGCGGCACATTGAGATCTCCCGTCAACAGACGGTCGGCGGTAACGGTCAGCGCTTTATGCGCGTGTCCGCATTCGCCCATGACGATCTTTTTCACCTTCAGCCTCCGGGCGATGTCGGCATGCCTGACGGCTACGCGGGAGAACTGGACGTCGTCATACCACAGACCGTAATTGACGGCGTCGTAGCCGGCCAACTCCGAGGACAGGGTCCAGGAAATGCCGGCCGCCTGAAAAATGATGGCAAAGGCCCCGACATTTTCCGGCCAGGAGAGTATCTCCCCTGCGTTGTGCAGAAGCAGGATATCCGCGCCTTCCACATCCCAGGGGATCGCGACCTTATAGCCCGTGATCTCTTCCATCTCTTCCTGGATGAAATCGATACTGTCCTTCGCGGCGAGCGGGTTCATGCCGGTGGAAGAGCCGACATGAAGTTGCTGAACGGAGCCCTTGTCGTGGAGTTCCTTGGGGGCGATGCCCATTTCCTGGGAGAAGAGCTTGCGTATTTCGTGATTGATGAGCCCATTGTCCACGCCGATTGGGCAGACCGTGGCGCAGCGACGGCAGAGCGTGCAGCGATAGGATAACTCTGCAAGACGCGCGATGGTCGTCCAGTTCAGATCGATGTCGCCGGTCAGCTTGGCGGTAATTTTTCCACCCGGTTTGATATATTTTTTGTAAATCCGACGCAGGGCTTCGGCACGAAAAGTGGGCCGATAGATCTCTTTCCCACCGCTCATGTCATAGACGGGACAGGCATTGGAAC
>DAIDTZ010000161.1 GCA_027456925.1 Nitrospirota bacterium | reverse complement strand
GTCAATTCCCGGACTTTTTTCAGTTTATGTATGTTCAAACATCAGGGCACGGCCGTCCTGCAGCATCTCGTCGTTTATTATTTCATCATAACAAATCCCCTGACGGGAAGCGAGTAAAATAATTCGTCTTCCGTCTCGCTCCCGGGAAGCGTCATCTTGACATGCCGCACGCCCGGCGTTATCATTGAAAAAAGAGGACAATATATGTCCCTGATACGCTGACGCCCCCTTTAACAGGAGGGGAGGAGGATAACATGTATACCATAGTGGGAGCAACAGGGCATGTTGGCGGAAAGATTGCCGACATTCTGATTAACAAAGGAGAAAAAGTCCGATTGGTCGCCCGTTCGGCCGATAAGCTGCGGCCGTTCGTGGGTCCGAACGCCCAGGCATTTGCGGGCGACGCCGCGGACACGGAATTTTTAGTGAAGGCCTTTAAGGGCTCTGATGCCGTGTTCACGCTTCTGCCGCCGAACGCTCACGCGGAGGATTTCCTGTCCTCTGCCGAGCCCATCATCAACAGCATTGCGCGGGCCGTGCAGCTTGCTCAGGTCAAATATGTCGTCACCCTTTCAAGCCTCGGGGCCGAGCTGTCAGAAGGCACCGGACCCATTGTGGGCCTTCATCGCCTGGAGGAGCGTCTGAATGCGATCGGAGGTTTGAACGTGCTGCACCTGCGCTGTGCGTACTTCATGGAGAATGTGCTCATGAACGTCGATCTGATAAAATCAAAGAACATCAACGGCAGCGCGATCCGCGGCGATCTGAAGATGCCGATGATTGCAACGAAGGATATTGCGGCCGTTGCCGCTGACAGGCTCATGAAACGGAATTTTTTCGGTTCTTCCGTCCAGGAGCTGGTCGGACCGCGGGATCTGACGATGATCGAGGCAACGTCGATCATCGCCAAAAAAACGGACAAACCCGGCCTCGCGTATATTATGTTCTCTTATGAAGATGCCGAAAAAGGAATGAAGTCAGCCGGGTTGTCGCCCGACATGAGCAGGCTGTACGTGGAGATGAGCAGGGCCTTTAACGAAGGACGTATTGTCGTCAAAATGAGGCCCCCGGCCCGGAATATCACTCCGACCTCATTCGAACAGTTCTGCGACGATATTCTCGTCCCGATGTTTCGGCGGAAAAAGGCCGCCTGAAAAAAATCTGCTGCATGAACAACACCATGCAGCAGACATAATTTCAGGATAGGCGCTGGAACCAAGCAGAAAAGCGAAGGTGTCAGCAGACAGGGGAAATCGTGTTCTTGGCCATCCGCAACGTCTTCTCATGCCTCGTGAAAACCTTGCGAAAGTGGTATCCGTATATCGACAGCGTTATGGCGAGAGGAAGGAGCCGTGGGCGCCGGAAGAGCGACCAGACAAGAAGCTTCCAGTACTGGAACCGTTCCCTGCCGATAATACCGAGACGAAAAATGGATCTGATGCCCGCCTTGAGGTAACTGAAGCTATACCGCGGACCGCGGACCTTCACCGGGCGATACTCCTGCAAGAATTTTTTTACCCGCGCATAGTAATGCTTGGGCGAATAAATCGTGCTCAGGATGGAACGGTAGCCGGAAAGCAGGGCTTCATTGCTCATTTTCGGGACAAAATTGATTGAAAAATCCGTATTGTCTCCAGTCGCGGACTTTATGAGCCTCCCCTCCTCCTTCATCCGGTGGTACAACTTGGTGCCATGAGGAGCGTTCAGGAGGCCTACCATGGCGGTCACAATCCCGCTTTCCTGGATGAATGCAATCAACCGTTCGAAGATGGAGTCAGGGTCTTTGTCGAACCCCACAATGAACCCGGCCTGCACTTCAAGACCGGCTTGCTGAATTTTTCTGACACTGGCAATGAGATCGCGATTCCGGTTCTGCAGCTTGCTGCATTCTGCGAGGCTCTCATCATTCGGCGACTCGATCCCCACGAAAACCTGGTCGAACCCTGCTCGTGCCATCAGTTTCATCAATTCGGCGTCATCGGAAAGGTTGATAGAAACCTCGGTATAGAGTGTAAACGGATGTTTGTGCTTCTCCATCCAATCGATAATGGCAGGGAGGATTTCCTTCTTGAGCTTTCCCTTATTCCCGATGAAATTGTCGTCAACGATAAACACGCCGCCCTTCCATCCCTGCGTGTACAGTGCGTCAAACTCAGCAAGGACCTGGTCAGCGCTTTTGGTGCGGGGCACGCGCCCATAAAGGACGGTTATGTTGCAGAAATCGCAGTCAAAGGGGCACCCCCGTGAATACTGGATGTTCATGGAGGCATACTTGCTCTTGTCGAGGAGGTCGAACCGCGGAACCGGCGTCGTTGAGAGGTTCGCCCACTCCGGGGAAGTGTAAAGATGTTTGGCTTTCCCCTGCTTCAGGTCTTC
>DAIDTZ010000160.1 GCA_027456925.1 Nitrospirota bacterium | reverse complement strand
CCTCTACACCCTTGATCGCCTGGACGCTCATGAGCGCGCCGGCGAGCCTGGCGTCGAGCTTGCTGTCCCAGTGCACGTGACTGCCGAGCCCAACGGGGACCCCGCCCACGATGACCTCGCAGACGCCGCCCAGCGTGTCACCGGCAAGCTTCGCCTCATCGATCTTCCTCATCATCCGTTTTTCCGCATCCAGGTCCGAGCAGCGCAGTTCCGACGCCTCTGCGCGTTTTTTCAGCTCACGCAGCGACATCTTCGGCGCTTTGGCGAAAACTCCTCCGATGGACAAGACGTGGCTCATGACCTCGATGCCGAATTCTGCGAGCAGCCGTTTCGCTACCGAACCCACGGCCACGCGCATCGCGGTTTCCCGGGCGCTCGAACGCTCAAGGATATTGCGGATATCGTTCATGCCGTACTTGAGGGCGCCCGCAAGATCGGCATGTCCCGGGCGCGGGCGCGTTACGGGTTCGGCGGAATTCATGAACATGGGGTCCGCCGACATTTTGTCACGCCAGTTTTCCCAGTCCTTGTTACGGACCATGAGCCCGATCGGGCTGCCGAGCGTCCTGCCCCAGCGAACGCCGGCATAGATCTTCACCTGGTCTTTTTCGATCTTCATCCGGTTGCCGCGGCCATACCCTATCTGCCTTCTGGCAAGATCTCGGTCAATGTCGGTCACGCGGATCAAAAGACCGGCAGGCATGCCTTCGATGATCCCCATCAGCATTTCGCCGTGAGATTCGCCGGCAGTCAAAAATCGCAGCATCTGCACCCTCCAGTCAGGCAGAGAATCCAAAAACAACGCTTAGCCGTGAATGAAACAAAGTCTTAAAGAGAAAAACACCTGTAAAATCGCGCTCATCATAGCAAATTTGCCATAGAAGTGCAACGAAAAGTATGGTATAAATAAGGGTATTTTAAGGGTATGAGAAGTTTTCAGTCCAAAGGCGGCTGTTGAACTGAAATGCTCGCAGGATTAGAAACTTTATTTTTCAATGTCTTAAGAAAAGGAAACGGATGATCGCCCTTCTCTGCTCCGTCCAGGCTGAAGCAGAACAACTCCTTGCCGCTACAGCAGTGATCCAATCCCTGACACGCGGGTCCAAGTCGCTCATTGAGGGAACGCTCGCGGGACGCAGGATCATGCTCTGCGTCGGAGGGATGGGCAAGGTAAATGCCGCTCATACGGCAACGCTGCTCGCCGGGTTTAACCCGGCGGCAATGATCGTCTTCGGGATTGGCGGAGCGTATCCCTCTTCGGGAGCGAAGATCGGCGATGTGGCGCTGGCAAAGGAGGAAATTGCCGGTGACGAGGGAGTGTTGACCGCGGATGGCTTTAAGGATACGGAATACATGGGCATCCCTTTGCTCAAGAACTCAACATCGGTGATATACACGACCTATCCGGCGCAGGATTCATTGGTAAAACAATGCTCGCAGTCGCTTACCCTGCATCAGAAATCCGGGAGAGCTCCGGTTCATATCGGGACGTTCGTCACGCTGTCAACCTGCACAGGAACCACAGTGCGGGCACGGGAACTGGAGGAGCGTTATCACGGCCTGTGCGAAAACATGGAAGGCGCCGCCGTATCGCAGGTGGCTGGTCTGCACAATATCCCCTGGATCGAAGTGCGGGGAATTTCCAATATGGTGGAAGAACGTAATCTCAAGAAGTGGGACATCCCCGGTGCGGCGCAGGCAGCGCAGCAGGCGGTGTTGCGCATATTGGAGGGCTGGAAGCAATGACGCAGACGCTTACGATCGGCTATTCTCCCTGCCCGAATGATACATTCATCTTTTATGCGCTTATTCACGGAAAAGTGAAAATCCCCGGCCTCGCCTTCCGCGAACAGCTGGAAGACGTCGAAACGCTGAACCGCATGGCGCTCGACGGGAAACTCGACTTCACCAAGATATCCTATCATGCCTTGGGCCATCTCCGAAAGCAGTACGCCCTGCTGCGTTCCGGGAGCGCACTGGGACGGGGATGCGGGCCGCTCATCGTCGCACGTCAGGGCACGGCTGTTGCTGATCTGAACAAAGGCCTGATCGCCATTCCGGGAACGCTTACCACCGCGTATTTGCTGCTTCGGCTGTTCGATCCTGGGCTTACCAACGTGTCCGTGATGACCTTTGACCGCATTATGGACGCGGTATCGAAAGGCAAGGCCCTTGCAGGCCTTATCATTCATGAAAGCCGTTTCACCTATCCGCTCTACAATCTCGTAAAACTGCTTGACCTGGGGGAATGGTGGGAAAACCATTCCGGCCTTCCGATCCCGCTCGGCGGAATTCTCGGCAAACGGTCCCTCGGCCGGGACATCCTGCTCCGGGTGGAGGCGGGCATTCGGGCAAGCCTTCAGTACGCCAATGCAAACCCGGAAGAAGTCCTGCACTACTGCAGGCGATACAGTCAGGAAATGGACGATCAGGTCATGAAAAACCACATCGACCTTTACGTAAATGATTTTTCGCTGGACCTCGACCAGGGAGGGCTGAACGCCGTTCACAGGCTCTTTGCCGAAGCCGAGTTGCGCGGGATTATTCCCCCTTCCGACGTATCACTCCTTGCGGAAGAATGACGATTCTTTGGATTAGATATTATAAAACATGATATAATGTCGTCACATTTGTCAAAGATCCATGTCGCGGGAGGGCTATTATGCTTGGCTGGATACTGCTCGCAGTTCTCGGATTGATCCTGATCTGGCTTGTCCTGATCTATAACGGTCTCATATCGATCAGGAACGACGTTCAAAGCTCATGGAAGCAAATCGATGTACAATTGAAACGCAGGCATGATCTTATCCCGAATCTGGTCCAAACCGTTAAAGGAGCCATGGAGTTCGAGCAGGATACGCTCGAAAAAGTAATCTCCGCCCGTGCCAAGGCCGTATCGGCGGCATCGCCGGCGTCAAAAGCTGAAGCCGAGAATATGCTGACGCAGACCATCGGAAAACTTTTCGCGGTGATGGAGAATTATCCCGCCCTCAAGAGCAACGAAAACGTCATGCAGCTCCAGGAGGAGATCACCTCGACGGAGAATAAGATCGCTTTCGCACGCCAACTCTATAACGATCTTGTCGCAAACTACCGCACGAAGCTGCAGGTATTCCCCGATAATTTTGTTTCCTCGATGTTCAACTTCCAGGCTGAAGAATACTTCGGCGCTGAAGAGGCGGACCGGGCTGTGCCGGCAGTGAATTTGAGTTTAAGAAAATAGTGCACGTGGTCTTGGGCCGGAGCTCAGTTAAGCCCCTGCCCCTTTATTCACATCCATGCCGTTAACTTTCATCGATATAGAAAAGCAGAAGAGCTGGCGCATCGGAGTATTCTTTCTGTTCCTTCTGATCGTCTACTTCGTCATAACTGCTCTTTTCTCTGCGGCGTTTTTGCATCTGCCGCGGCATGCCGCGGCGCGCTT
>DAIDTZ010000159.1 GCA_027456925.1 Nitrospirota bacterium | reverse complement strand
CGCCGACACCCATCGGATCGAAGTTCTGGATCAACACAAGCGCCCGTTCCAAATCGGCAAGGGAGATTCCCGATTGCTGGGCAACCTCGCCGAGGGTGGCTCGAAGGTAGCCATCCTCGTCAAGATTTCCGATGATCCATTCGCCGCCTTTTGCCTGGGCCGGGTCCGACGTGGAAAGGTGGAGCTGCCAGATCAGGTGATCGTTCAGGGTCGGGATGCGGGTTAAGGTCTGATCATAGGAGGGGAGTTCTTTATCGTCCGCTTCGAAATTTCCGTAGTCCCGTCCGTCTCCCAGCTCGTTCAAATATTCATCCCACTGGGGGCCGACCTCGAGGTCGCTCTTAAGCTCTTGTGCCTGCTCCGGTTCCGCCGCGCTTTCGGCCGCCTGCTCCTGCGGCGCCGGCAGTTCGGATGCGGAAGCGCCTTCCGCTGCATCCTCATCAGCGTTCTCGGTCGACACTTCCTCCAGGACCGGGTTCTCGATGAGCTCTTGCGCAATGGACTGAACCAGTTCCAATCTGGACAGCTGCAGCAATTTGATGGCCTGCTGAAGCTGCGGCGTCATAATGAGCTTCTGCGAAAGTTTTAGTTCAAGCCGTGCTTCCATGGTTCAATCAGAATTCGGAAGGCGGTCGACAAACGTCCGGGGAAGTCGTAACATCGATTTCTCCCGGGTTCAGGCTCCCGTCTCCTCTCTGCGCCTCTCTTTTCTTAATTATAACCGAAAAGTTTCGCCTAAATAAAACTGTCTCACGCGCGGACTTGCGGTAATTTCCGCTGCCGTGCCGGCCTCGATAATTTTCCCCTCACTGATGATATACGCCCGGTCGGTTATTGCGAGTGTTTCCCTGACATTGTGGTCGGTAATAAGGATCCCGATCCCTTTTTTCTTCAGAAGAGAGATGATCTCCTGGATGTCCTGCACTGCAAGCGGATCGATCCCCGCGAACGGTTCATCAAGCAGGATAAATTTAGGTGAAAGTGTGAGTGCGCGCGCTATCTCGACGCGGCGGCGTTCTCCTCACGACAGCGTGTACGACACACTGTCGGCAAGGCGGGCGATGCCCAGTTCTTCCAGCAACTGGTCGCGACGCTCCTTCCGCTCGAGGGTTGAAAGATCCATGGTCTCGAGAATGGCCATGAGGTTTTCCGCAACGGTCAGTTTGCGGAAGACCGAGGGCTCCTGAGGCAGGTAGCCGATGCCGTTCCTTGCCCGCTTGTACATCGGCATCGACGTAATATCACTGCCGTCGAGGAGCACCCGGCCCTGGTCCGGCCTCACCAGTCCTACGACCATGTAAAAGGTCGTGGTCTTTCCGGCCCCGTTCGGGCCGAGAAGGCCGACAACCTCGCCATAATTCACCTGCAAGCTGATCCCGCGGACGATTTTTCTGCCGCGGTAGCTCTTTTCCAATTTTTTTGCTTCAAGCGCCTGCATAGATTCCCGTAAGATTATTTCGAGTTCGTTCCCCTCGACGTCTGTTCCCGTTTGTCCTGATATAGCAAGACCTTGCCGCCTTCGACCAGACTGCGGTCGTCACGCATGAACAGGGTGATTTTTTTCCCGCCGAGCTGGTTTTCGTTTTCGATGATACGCGCGTCTCCCGTAAGAACGATCTTTTCATCGCCGCTGTAGTAGGAGGCATCGTTCGCAAACGCGACCCGGCCCTCCTTGCGAACAATGACATTGCCGTGAGCGTCGATTTGCCTGATATCCTTGGAGCCGGTATCGTAAAAAACGATCATGGTGTCGGAGGAAAGCGTCATGTTCTCCTTTTTGAGCGTCACGTTGCCGATAAAGGTAACCTTATCGCCCAACTTAGCCGCTTCCATGCGGTTTGACGTGATCACCACCGGCTCCCGGGCGCTGTTGACGGACCCCGTCGTTGCGCCGCCCGTCGCAGCCACAAGAAAAACAGCCGCAATGATGAGCAGACTATTCCTGCAGCACTGCTTTGACATTATTTTTCACCACCAGAGACCGCATATCCACATTCGCCGAAAATCCTACCCCCTCAAGATAAATCTCGCTGCCCAGCAGTTTAAACGGTTCCGGCGTCCAGACCTGACGCTCTCCGGACCTCCAGAACAGGGATTTCGTTGTCAGCAAATAGCCGTCACTGGTAATGATCCTGACATCTTTCGATCCCCCATAGATGGATGCGTTCCCGTTCGCAGTATCCATGGTCCCGGTCTCCCCAAGAAGTTTCGCCGCTCTGGTCCCGTCAGGACTGTCAAATATGATCTCGACGTCCTTCAACTTGGCTTCTTTGTTTCCGTAGAGATCGGCTTTTCCAGCCAACATGCGCCAGGCCACCGTTCCGTTCGTCGACCGTGCGAACCGGAAACCGTCCATGCTCATCAGCAACCGTGGACCGGCAGCAGGCTTAAAAAGTGAAGGCATGACAATGTCCGTTCCGCGTAAGAGAAGGTATCCGCCGTAGATGACCGCTGTAAGGATAAGAAGCAGTGCGAGAGTTTTGAATATCCGTATAACGTTCATAAATAGTAAAGAACGGCAACCAGTCATGTTGTCGTATGCATAATTTATACCACAGGCGTCATTGCCTGTAAAGGCTAAAAATGGAGACGTGAAAATAGAGGAGGCAAAAATTTATTTCTTGTTGCTGAGCTGGGCTTTGAGGGCAAAAATTTCCTGATCCTTCTCCCCGAGAAGACGTTCAAGCCGAACCTGGGAGGAGACGTCACGCACCACCGACTGAATAAAATGCTTCCCCATAAGGGAAAGTCCCACAACGCTGAGTGAAACCGGCACCATTGTGCCGTCAGCTTTTCGAAATTCGTCCTGCCTCTCGCTTTGAAGGCCCCGCGCAACGTCCCCGAGAATTTTTCGCGTTTCGGCAGGGTGGGCGAAAAGCTCGAACAAATTTTTGTGCAGGAGGTCGTACCGGGCATACCCGGACAAACGGGCGGCCTGTTCGTTGGCAAAAACCACGTCTCCGTTTTCGGCAAGCAGGAAAATTGACTCACAGGCATTCTCAACGAGGATCCGGTGTCGTTCTTCGGACGCCCGGAGTTCTTCTGTTTTTTCCGTGACCCACTGTTCCAGTTCCATATTCATCTTCCGCAATTCGGCCTGCATTTGTTCATTCTGAACGGTCGTCGAGAGGATGCCGGAGAGCGTCGTAAAAAAGTTTATTTCTTCGTCGGAAAAAATCTTCGTCTTACGGTATAACACTTCCATGAGCCCTACCAGGGCGCCGTTTGAATACACGTACAGGGGCAGACAGTAAGCCGATGTATAATCGCCGAATGCGAGGCCGGGAGTTTCCCGGAACCGTGAGTCCGCATGAAAGTCCTTCAACATGACCGGATCGAGCCTCCTGCCGACCCATCCCTCGATCCCTTCACCGAGCGAAATGCGGACTTTTCCGATAGCATTGACCTGCACTCCATTGGTTGCCGCAAGAATCAGATCGTCCTTTTTTTTATCATAGAGAAAGATGAGACAGGCATCGGCTTCCATGACCCGGGCCGTGATGTCGGCAACATCCGTCAGCCGGTCAGCGAACAGCCGCGGAGAATTGGCGGCATAGTTGACATCATAGACGCCCAGAAATTTGATGAACAGGTCGTCCTTGGTGTCAAGCAACTCCTCCTGTTTGAGGTGGAGTTCGAGGTTTGCGTCCTCCAAACGGCGATAGGAAGGGAAAATCGTCTTTTTATACAGCAGATACGACAGGAGCGGGACAAGCGGCATCAGCCCGAGCGACAGGAAAAAACCTCGTTGATCTCCGCGGGCGGCAAAGTGCCCGATTGCTGCGCCGATGAAAACAACGGCGATCATTAACAGCGAGATGAGAAGTATCAGCATACCTTTTCTCTGTTCAAAACCGCGCTGCGACATACCCCTGTCCTCCGTTTGTGCTGCCGGCCCCGACCGGCCGCATGGTCAGTTGTTGATAAGACGGACCAAATCATTCACTGCTTCGTCTATGCGTACGGGCACCTCAACGGTCACGCCCCGGTCCCTCAATTTGAGAAAGAGCTCTGTAAGAAGCGGCGGATCGATATTAGAGGCCCGCAGCGCATCGGCCTGCATAAAGATGTCCGACGGGGCGCCCGCCGTAATCACGCCATGCCCGCGGACAAGCACGTACACGCGATCGGCGAAGGCCGCAACCAGGTTCAGGTCGTGGGTCGACATCATAATGGTCATCCCCGCCCGGTTGTAATTATTGAGGAGCGTCACCAGCTCCGTTCGTGAGCGGTTATCAAGACCCTCGAAGGGCTCGTCCAGGATCAGCAACTCGGGACGCATGACCAGAGCGCCGGCAAGGGCCACCTTTCTTTTTTCGCCGCCGGAGAGATAGTGGCAGATTTTGTCGCGCAAATGCCCTATTCCCAGCTCGGACAATACCTGCTCCACCATCCTGGCTGTCTCATCTTTTCCATATCCGTAATTCCTCGGGGAAAAGGAAATATCGTCCCAGACCGTCGGGGACAGGATCTGGTCATCGACATTCTGGAGCAGCACCCCGATCCGTTCCCGGATAGCGTTATAGTGTTCCGCCGGGTTCACGCCGAACACGGTAACGCGGCCCTCGTTCGGCGCCAGTAAGCCGAGGATATGGAAAAGCAGCGTCGTTTTACCCGAACCGTTCCCGCCGAGCACAACGACGCGCTCTCCCCGGTTCACCACGAAATCGAGGCCGCACATATGGATCTCGGTAGTGTCCGGATAGATATGCTTGAGGCAGCTCACGCTGACAATGGTGTTTGCACCGTGTTGGTGCAGTATCGCGTTACTGTTCATCATTCGCTCGTCAATCAATGAATGTCATCACCATTCATGCACCGGCGGTTATTTCCAGAGGAGCACCAGCAGAAGCACGGCCGCGCCCGTTGAGAGCGGCAGCCAGTCCTCTGGGTGCAGCCGGACAGAAGCTTTTTCCGCCATGCTGCCGCTGTATCCCCGTACCACCATCACTGCATAAATGCGCGACGCCCGTTCCACGGCCCGTACAACCAGCATCGCAATGCCTTGAGATATATTGGCGCTGTTCTTATACAGACTGCCCGGCGAAAAACCGCCGCGGAGCCGGATGGCGGCCGCAAAGTTATCCATCATATCGAGGAGGATAAAGAGTGTCCGGTACGTCATAAATAATCCCGCCGCGATGATCTCGGGAAGAACGGAGCCGAGCAAGGAAAATATTTTCGGATAGGGCGTACTTACAATGACCATGAGCATGGCAAAGGAAGGCGTAATGGCCTTCACGATGAAAAGCGCGCGGATCAAGAAACCGCCGCGGATGCTCAGGCTATACAATAGTGCGAACACCGCCGCGTACCACGAGAGGGCCATGACGCGGGGCCAGGGAAGCCGCGAAAGGGCGGCCACCACGAGCAGCGCACCATAACCCGCCAGCAGCGCATAGGGGTTTTTCGCGATGACCGCGGCTGATACTACCAGCAGCAGGAAGAAGACTTTGGCAATTGGCGAGGACCGGTGGAAAGGGCCGGAACCGCTCGCTGCCCAGTGGTCGATCCGTGCGACATCGATCACCGAACCGCCCCCCTGTTGTCGCCATCGAACTTGTCCCGATGCAGGGCATGCCCGAGAAGATCCGGTTTGACCTTGGCGATAAAAGCCACAACGGCTCCGCTGATGGCGGATTCGATCAGCCAGCCGAAAAAGCCGAGCGTAAGCACCATGGTCGCGAACCTCGACACAGAAATGGTCCCCCCGTGCGCAAGCCCCTGCCCCGGCGCCTGGCTCTCGTGACTGAAGAGTTCCGGATCAATATGGGATACGGACACAATGCCGATGAGTGCGACGGTTGCAATGCATAACGTCACCATCGTGGCAAGGGCGGTCCTCCAGAAAACCGGCATCCGCCGGGAGAGCAGATAAAACAGCGTATGTCCCAAAACAGCCTCGGAGCCGAGAAGCAAGGTATTCAGCCCGATGACCGTGATGCCGCCGTGGCCCATGAGCGCCAGGATCAGGTTCGTAATAAACGCGGCTATAAATCCCAGCGCCGGACCGAGGAGGATGCCCGCGACAACGGATAAGTTGATATGATAGGCGAGCGGCAGGATCTCAAGACTCATTGCGACCAGCATGACGGCGCTGACAGCGCCGAGCAGGGGTATCTTTTTTTTCAGGTCCGCATTTTTCAGTCGAAGCAGGCAGAGCCCCAGAACGAGGGCCATAAGAACAAAGCCGAGGAGCCAAAGGTGGACGGGCAGGACACCGTCCGGTATGTGCATATGCGTCATAATCAGCCATTTCCGATGTTCATTGATGGTAGAAGAGCAGCTATCTGTGCGGGCCCCGGCCGTTGCTCTTGTTTGCACGCTTGATAAAAATGAAGGTTCCGTCGCCGCTTACGAATACATTCACCGCCCAGCTGATGAAACTGATCAACAGGGCGCCAAAGAACGCAGCAGGGAAGGACTCGATGACGAACCCGGGCACAAAATCGGCAACAAGTTTCAGCAGCGCGGCATTAATAACCAGCGTAAACAGCCCGAGTGTCAGGAGATTAATCGGAAGGGTAAGAATGAGCACTACCGGCCTGATAACCGCATTTACAATGCCGAGGATGCCTGCGGCAATAATGCCCATTTGCAGACTTTGTATCCTGATCCCCGGTATCACTGATCCTGCAATGACAAGCGCCAGAAGATTAATGGACCAGCGCAAAAAAAATCCGAACATGCAGCCTCCTTAATAATGAAAAATACTATCATACTTCCTTTCCATTTGCAACCTCCGAGTGCCGGGAGGTCCGGGAACAGACCGGAAATACCGTCGGGAGAGCTCTCCTCCCTGTCTCTCTCCGGCGAAATCCCCCAAGGTATGGTTCATCCAAGAAACTCATTGACTTTACATTGCTTCTATGCTAAAAAAACTTGAATGGTATCACGTCATTTTTTTTGAAAGAAAGGGTAGTTTAACAGCATGGGAATCGCAAAAAGAGCACAAGCCATCAAACCGTCCCCCACCCTGGCTACGGCGGCAAAAGCAAAAGCAATGAAAGCCCAGGGAATCGATGTCGTGGATTTCGGCGTCGGCGAACCGGACTTCGATACGCCGGAGAACGTGAAACAGGCCGGCATCAAGGCGATCCAATCGGGCTTCACAAAATATACTCCGGCCGGCGGTACCGACGAACTCAAGGAAGCGGTTCTGGAGAAGTTCAAAAGAGACAACGGACTTCAGTACGATAAATCCCAAATCCTTATCTCCTGCGGCGCAAAACACAGTCTCTACAACATTGCCGAGGCCTTATTCGATCCCGGTGACGAGGTCATTATCCCGTCGCCGTACTGGGTGTCCTATCCGGACCAGGTGCTGCTGAATGACGCACTCCCGGTCATCGTGGAAACCACCGAGGCCGAGGGGTTCAAACTGTCGGCGAAGAAGCTCGAGCAAGCCGTCACCAAAAAAACCAAGGCGCTGGTATTGAACAGCCCGTCAAATCCTACGGGGCTGGCGTATGACAAGAAGGCCCTCGAGGACATTGCCGCACTCGCTGTCAGGCATAACCTGTACGTAATCTCCGATGAGATCTACGAAAAGCTCATTTACGACGGCTTCACGCACACCAGCATTGCGTCACTCGGACGGGAGATCAAGGACCTGACGCTCGTCGTGAACGGGGTGTCCAAATCCCATGCCATGACCGGCTGGCGCATCGGCTATGCGGCCGGCCCGAAAGACGTAATTACCGCCATGGCGAACATCCAGAGCCAGAGCACGTCAAACCCTTCGTCCATATCGCAAAAGGCCGCAGTGGAAGCGCTCCGCGGCCCGCAGGATTTCATCGGGACCATGAATGTCGAATTCGACAAGAGGCGAAAGTACATGGTTGAACGGCTGAATAAGATCAAGGGAGTGTCCTGTCTCATGCCCGTCGGCGCTTTTTACGCCTTCCCCCGCATCTCGTCACTCTTCGGAAAAAGTCTGAACGGGAAAGCCGTCAAGAACTCGTCGGACCTCGCTACGCTCCTGCTCGAGGAGGCAAAGGTAGCGCTCGTGTCCGGCGATGCCTTCGGCGCCGACGCATACATCCGGCTTTCCTACGCCACCTCAATGGACAGCATCAAAAAAGGACTCGACAGAATTGAACAGATGGTAAACAGGTTAAACTAGACACCGTGCATATCGGTTCTATTCTATTCTTTCATCGGGAGGTTCCCCTGCTATGTTTATGAAGATCGTTACCTATGTCTTGATCGCATTGCTTGTCGTCACGCTTGGCGCCGGTGCATTTTTTTATCTGACCAACTACCAGCCCATGGCCGCGGATTACGCACGCATGAAGGCCGGCATCCCCGAGTTCGATAAGGCAAAAGCGGAACTGAAAAAGTTCAAAGAGAAGGAAAGCAAGGAAAACAAGGAAACAGCATGGCTCACCCCTGCACTCGACGCGCTGAACTCCGGTTTGAGCAATGAAATCAAGAACGGCAAGGCGGAAGTCCTTTCCGCCGGGAACAAGGTGATTGTGAACATCGCAGAAGACGCCTTGTATATGCCGGGGTCTTATACCTTTTCCAAGAACAGTCCGCCCCTGCTCCGGATCCTCGATTCACTTCTCCGGGATGAAAAAGTAAAAGGGAAAATGATCACGATCGGCAACACGACGCAGTCGGTCCCCGCTCACGGCAAGGGAAGAAGAAAAGTCCCGGCAAAGGACGCGAGGACCCTCGCCGCGGACAGATCTGCGGCCCTCGTTAAATATCTCGAAAAAAACGGCGTAAGTCAGGATGCACTCGTCGCCGCCGCCTACTCTTCGAAGCAGCCTGAGATCGGCTTCAAGCTCAAGGACCATAAGACCGTCATTATCATAGAGAATCCCCTTGCAACCCCGTCGGTCTCAATAAAACAGGAAGCGGCAAAAGAAGCGCCGGCACCCAAAGCCTCGACCACGGGACCGGCGGCCCCGCAGCAGAAACAGCCAAAAGGAATCCCGATTCACCCTGCGCAGCAGAAAACCAATTAGGCCGCATCGCAGAGGCGCTTTGCATGGGCAGGTTGTGAACGGAGCGGAACCACGGGGTATCGATGGCCGATGAATACTTAAAGGAAAAAGTGAGAGAGCTCGAAAAGGAGCTCGAAAAATCCCGTGCTCATGAAAAGGTTCTTGGGGACCTGCTCGAAAAAAAACTGAACGAAATATACGTTCATTATCACATCTCCCGGACGATAGGCTCCGTGCTTGATCTGCGTGATATGCTTCAGCAGGTCATCGGCATTATCAAGAAAGAACTCCCTATCGAACGCATATCGGTTTATCTCTTAGACGAACGCAGGGAAAAGCTCGAACTCGTTTTTTACAGCGGCCTCGAACCGGACCGGCCCACGGCAATCGACATTGGACAAGGCACCCCCGGACGGATCGTTGAAACCGGGGAGCACATTCATATTCACGACCTTTCGGTGTTTTACGATACCCTTAATGATTTTATCCACTATCCGGGGGAGGAAAAGAAAGACGGTTCCTATATCGGCATTACGCTCAAAGCACACAATCTGACCATCGGCGTCATCGGCATGGACAACTCATCCAAGTACGGGCTCACCGTGGACGATATGGATTTTCTGGCCATCCTGTCGCACCAGCTTGCCGCAGGCATTGAGAAGTCACTCCTCTTTGAAAAAATTCAGCGGATCTCCCAGCATGACGGGCTTACCGGTCTGTATAATTACCGGATGTTCCAGGAAAAGCTGTTGCAGGAAATAAGCAGACGGGGCAGGACGCAAAAACCGCTCTCTCTCATGATGCTCGATATCGATCACTTCAAGCAGTATAACGACAACCATGGTCATCAGGCCGGAGATGCAGTCCTGAAGGAACTATCAAGAATTATCACCAGCCAGACCCGGTGCCATACCATCGATACCTGCTGCCGCTACGGCGGCGAGGAATTCGCCGTGATTATGCCAGGACTGGAACTGCAGCAGGCAGTCAAGGTGGCCAGTCGGCTCATGAAAGCGGTCGAAAATACCGTCTTTATAATCACGGAAAAGAAACTTCAGAGCAAGGTGACCGTCAGCATCGGGATTGCCTCGGTCGCCGGGGCTGAAGAGCTCTCACCCGAGGAGTTTATCAAGAAAGCCGATGACGCCCTCTATCTTTCAAAAAGAAACGGCAGAAATCAGGTGAGTTACATCACAAGCTGACAGTGAACCGGCGGCAACCTTCCCGCTGCCGCAGCACGTCAGACCACACCCGCGTTCTTTCCCCGGTCTCGCTCAGCTGTTATCCTGCCCCGTGTTCAAAAAAAATCCCGTTATTTTTTTCTCTCTCTTCTCTTTTCGAGTTCGCGTCGCTTCCGACTCATAGAAAATCCGGTTTACATTCCCGGCCTGATGCTTTCTTCCGCGAGGCAACGGTATTTTCTGGCGAACTGAAGGGACCAAGCGCGGTTTTATTTGTTGTCACGCCGATTCAACAGATCGGCGGAGTGGGGGCTTGACATTTCCGGGAAGGTTCGCGCAGATGGTTCGGACTTTCCAGGACCCGGTCGATCGCCTCGACTACTGCGGTTTCTATCATGACCCAAGGGGACCCGATTTCCTTCTCGTCATTATTGACCTCGACATAATAATGAGGAGGGAGGTAATTGAGGGCGATTGCAGCAATTTCGTCTATGCACCGTTGACAACCGCAAACATTGCGGTACCGTTCCTTAAGCAACTTATCCATTACAGCTACGACTCTCTCATAGTTGGCATTTCGCACATTGCAGTTCATAAC
>DAIDTZ010000158.1 GCA_027456925.1 Nitrospirota bacterium | reverse complement strand
CCGCCGGACCAGCCGCCTCTTCCGCCTCCCATTTGAGAGACTAAAAGAAGAAAAAAACATTGGCGGGGATGAGTAATGCATAGAATGAGCGCGATCACGATAAATGCGACGACCATGATGGACTGGAAAGCTCCAAGCGGCTTGCCGACCGCGACATTTCGGGGTTGGGCTGCCATGCCCGGCATACCGGAAATTTGTACGCCTTGGTCCGCGGCGATCGTATTCGCTACAGCGAGCGTTGCTGCATAGATACCGGCGCCATAGTCGCCTTTTCTGAAGTAGGGCACCAGGTACTCCCGGCCGATCGAACCGACCAGGCTGTCGGGAAGCACGCTTTCAAGACCGTAGCCGATCTCCAGGCGGTACTTGCGGTCCTTTACTGCCACCACGATCAAGACGCCGTTGTCTTTGCCCTTCTGCCCCAGTTTCCAGGCTTCTTTTGTTTTGAAAGCGAACTCTTCGATACTCTGTCCGTCCAGACTCTGGACCGTGAGCACCAGCACCTGCGCCGTTGTCTTCTGCTCCAGTTCTTTCAAGTATGCATTCAACCGGGCCTGGACTTCTTCAGGGATTACTCCGGCCAGATCGACGACGTAGTCGCGCGGTGTTGCGGGCGGCTGCGGTGTGGAGGCCGGAGAGCTGCTTACGAGGACAAGAAGGAGAAGAGTGCTTGCCGCGAGGAGTTTCTTAAACATGGAGGTCATCGATGATCTTTCCCGTGGCTTCCAGAGCGTGGTAATAACGCTCGAATAAAACATGCAGTTCCCGCTCTGCGGGCCGGATGAGGTCGGCTTTGAGACTCAGCAGCAGCTCGAAGATATCGGTTTCGAGCTTCGCAGCATGGACGAGTGTTTTCACCACATCCGTCCTCTGGATCGGCGGTTCCTTGCCGAGCAAGGTGATGATAGCCCGGAAAAGCGCCATAGAGCCGGTGATGGACCGAACGAGAACAGTTGCGAGCTGGTCCCTTTTGCCGAGGGAAGAAATATATCCCTGCCTCACGTGGATGAGCTTGGTTTTGATCTCTCGCTCGCACTGCAGCCGGAGATTGGGCTTGACGATCTGAATGTCCTGCAGAATATCCTTCCCGTATACGGTTTTGTGGATGAGTTTGAAGTCGAGGAATTCGACAGGGAACGAGTCCAGCGAGTGTGTGATGTACCCTGGAGTCATCACGAGCGGCGCGGCAATCCGCTTTTTGCCGTATTTCTTCCCGAGCGGGGCAAGGAACGCGATAAACTGAAGGTCCATGTCGTGCAGAAGGACCAGGGAATTGATGTCCGACAGCTTCTCGTTATAGTCCTGGATGACGGCGCTGCCCACAATATGGAAAGAGTGGATGTTTGACTTATGCACTTTGATCAGGTCTTCCACCATGGGCGATATTTTTTCTGCAACGACAGGATTCAGGCCGGAGAAATCGAAGGTATTCATAGAAACACATTATAGCACAGTACGGCGCGCTTCACAATGCAATTGGCGTGACGAGTGTTTGCAAGGTACGCATCAGCGCGAAGCAAAAAAGAATTAGAGCTTTTTCGCTCCCAAAGGTGTATACTAACCCTTCAATAAGTGCGGATATCCTGCCCCTCCGAAATGTGCTCTTTTTGAGACTGCGTGCCCGGCACGGGAAACATAAACTGATCTGGACTAAGGAGATCCCATGGTAGAAAAGTATGCTGCAGGTGAAAACATCGCGTCCTATTGTACGAAGTGCAAAATCAATCTTGATCATGCCATTGTTGCCATGACGGGAGAGACGATCGCCAAGGTGAAATGCAAGACCTGCGGCAGCGTGCACAAATTCAGAAATCCGGCCGATCCCCCGAAAGTGCGGACGCCGAGAGTGAAAAAAGTCAAAATTGATGCGGCCGTAGCGACCTGGGAAGCCGGCATGGCGGAGGCGCGAGGAAAAGAGCATGTGTACAGTATGGGTGCTAAATACCGCATCGGCGATGTTGTCGATCACCATACCTTCGGCAAGGGGATCGTGCGGAAGCTCTATATGAACAAGTGCGACGTGCTGTTCAAGGACAAGGAACGGCTGATGGCCTCGGCCAATTAACGTAACGTTGCCGGTTGCCGGGCAATGGGAGTTGCCTGAGGCGAGATAGGCAGAGCAATAGCATGCTGGTTGACGGCAAGAGCCGTCCCGGCATTTTTTTATCTGAAATAACATGACGCCGCACCCCTCGAATATCGTTCTGATCGGGATGCCGGGCTCGGGAAAGAGCACGGTTGGTATTATTCTGGCCAAGCTGACGTCGCGCAGTTTCATTGATACCGACGTTCTCATCCAGACGCGGGAAGTTCGCTCCTTGCAGGACATCGTTGACCACGACGGCTACCTCTTCCTGCGCGAGATCGAGGAAAAAACCCTCCTGGGTCTCGATCTGCGCAATCATGTCATTGCTACCGGCGGCAGCGCCGTGTACAGTCCCGCTGCCATGCGGCATCTCAAGTCGGACGGGGTCATCACCTTTCTTGACGTGAACCTGGAAACGCTGAAAGTGCGCGTTTCTGATTATGCTACCCGGGGTTTGGCAAAACGACCGGACCAGAACGTAGACGACCTCTTCGCGGAACGGTCCGCCCTGTACCGGAAGTATGCGGACATGACCATTGATTGCGCGGGTGTCGGCCATGAAGAAGTTTGTGCGAGGATCATTCAAGCGCTGAAGGCAGGACAGGGATCGTGAGCGTTCATGGCGTAGAGCACGCCGGCACGGCACCATCGCTATTTTCTCACGTTTCGCGATTTTGCGCTTCACATCCTCTTTTTTCAGAGTTATTATAAAGGAAAGTTTTCACTAATGATCTGCTGCAGGAGGCACATGTGAAGCTGGTGGAAGTCGCATTTCTCGTTTTTCTTCTGAATATCCCTTTCGGCTACTGGAGGGCGAATGTGCGGAAGTTCTCGAGCGGCTGGTTTCTCTCCGTGCACGTACCGGTTCCCTTTGTCATTGCCTTAAGACTGCTCTCAGGAATGGGCTTTCACCTCGTAACTTTCCCGATCATGCTTCTTGCCTATTTCGGCGGACAGTTCTTGGGCAGCAGGATCTATCACCTTCGCAAGATGAAAGCAGGGTCGCAGGTCAGCTCCTGTCTTGTTTGGGACCTGGTGGGCCGAAGCCAAAAGCAGTGGTAAGGATGGCCGGCAGGGAATCTCCGGTCACACATCCGCTCTTGAAAGAATAAAACCGCCCTCACCCCTTGCTCGATTATGAATGCACTTGCTATCCCATCCGCTCTCCGGCATAATGTTTCATGCTCCTGATCTTTCCTCCTGTTGCAAAGCCCTGTGAGCCTCCTGCCGGCATAGCCAAAATCGCCGGCGCGCTCAAGGCACATCATATTTCCTGCACAATCCTGGATGCGAACCTGGAAGGCCTGCTTTACCTCTTACAACAGCCCAGGAGCGCGTCTGACACCTGGACCCGACGGGCGATCAAAAATCTTCCAGCCAACGTCGAAGCGCTTCGAAAGGCTGATATCTATCAATCTCTTGATCGCTATAGCCGTGCCGTGAGAGACCTGCAGCGCATCCTTGAAGTCTCGGCCAAAGAGCAGGGGGCGCTCATTGGCCTGGCGGACTATCACCATCATGACCTGTCTCCGGTCCGGAGCAATGACTTGCTGACGGCGGCCGATCGGTCAGATCAGAACCCGTTCTATCCTTATTTTAAAGAACGCTTTGCCGGGATTCTGGGCGGACCTGTTCCCCCGCAGGACTGTCCTTCGTCTTTGCCGGGGACAGGCTCGGGACGAACAGAAAGGCAGGAAGGCCATGCTACTGCTGGCAACGAAGCGAAGCAGTTCATCGGTTTTTCGCTGAACTATTTAAGCCAGGCACTCTGCACCTTTGCCATGATCGGGTATGTGAAGAAGGAATACCCGGGCTTAAGGATCGTGCTCGGCGGCGGCCTCGTGAGTTCGTGGATGAAGAGGCCCGGATGGAAGAACCCCTTCGATGGCCTTGTCGATCACCTTATCGCAGGCCCGGGCGAAGGGCCGTTGCTTGATCTGCTCGGCAGGAGAGAGGTAAAAGAGAGTTACTCTGTACCGGAGTACGAACCCCTGTTGATGAACAAGTATCTTTCGCCCGGGTTTGTTCTTCCTTACAGCGGATCGAGCGGGTGCTATTGGAATAACTGTTCCTTCTGCCCGGAGACTGCGGAAGACAATCCTTATATTCCTGTTCCCGTCCCTCAAGCCATGGAAGATCTCCGGTCCCTGGTCGCGAAAACAAAACCGATCCTGGTCCATCTCCTTGACAACGCGGTCAGCCCCGCGCTGCTTCGTGCGCTCGCGGGCGGCCCCTGGGGCGTGCCGTGGTACGGGTTTGCCCGGCTCGACAAGGACCTGTTGGATATTGATTTTTGCATGGCGCTCAAGCGTTCGGGATGCATCATGCTCAAACTCGGGCTGGAGTCGGGAGATCAGGGCGTTCTTGACAGGATGCAAAAGGGCATCGATCTTGCGGCTGCGTCGCAGGCATTGAAGAATCTCAAGCTGGCGGGAATCGCCACGTATGTCTATCTTCTCTTCGGCACGCCTGCCGAAACAATTGCGGAAGCCCGGAAAACGCTCGCGTTCGTCGTCGACCATAAGGAGGCGATCACCTTCCTGAACCTCGCAATCTTCAACCTGCCGGTGTGCAGCGCGGAAGCAGGAGCATACGAGACCAAACAATTCTATGAAGGCGATCTTTCGCTGTACACGGGATTCAAGCATCCCCAGGGATGGGACAGGAAACAGGTGCGGCAGTTCCTGGACGCCGAGTTCAAACGTCACCCTGCCGTTGTCGCGATCCTGAAGAACGACCCCCCGATTTTCACATCCAACCACGCCGCTTTTTTTGTAAAACCCTGACCGGATATCCGTGATCGATGTGTCGAGAACGAATTGAATCCCGCGACTTGCAATCCCCCGGCTCGTGCCGGAGGCTCCCACTAATGCGTGCGCATGTTTTGAGGGGATACATGCAAAGTTGCTAATATTCTTGACATTTTGGGCGCCTTTTGCTAGTGTCAGGCAGTTTCCGGTAGAGGAACGCCTGGCCATGCTTTTATCCGGGTATTGCATCACAGCATAAGAGGGCGCTTTTAGCCCCCTTCTTCTTCAGACTAATCCGCGTTAACAAGAGAGGAGAGCATAATGAAACTGCGTATGTTCACGGGTGTTTTACTGGCAGGCTTGGCGCTATTTGCCGTTACAGCTTCCGCCCGGGCGGAAGAAAAGCTGAAGCCTTTTATCCTCGGTGCAGAGCCGAAGCAGGGGGATCTTGCCCAGGTGGTTGCTGCAACGAAGGCCGCCCTTCTGGGACAGGGGTTCGAAGTGGCCGGCAGTTACTCTCCCTATCCGAATGCCGAGGTCATCGTTGTGACCAGCGAGGCACTAAAGGCCAATGCCGCAAAGAGCGATTTCGGCGGCTACGGGGCGATCCAGCGCGTTGCTGTGACCAAGGTCAAGGGCAAGATCCAGGTTTCCTATACCAATCCGCCCTATATGGCGGCAGCCTACCGGATGCAGGGAAATCTTATGGATGTGAAGGCAAAGCTCGAAGCAGCCCTCGGCAAACAGCAGGAGTTCGGGTCCGCCAAGGGGCTCACGGAAAAGGAATTGCGCAAGTACCACTACACCTTCGGCATGGAGTACTTCGACAGCCTGGGCAAGAACGAACTTGCGGAATTCAAGACCTACCAGGACGCAGTGGCGGCGGTTGAAGCGGGACTTGCAGCCGGCAAGGCGGGAGTCACCAAAGTGTATCGCGTTGATATCCCGGGTAAGGAAGAAGCAGTGTTCGGTGTTGCCATAACCAAGGGAAAAGGCGCCGACAAGTACATCATGGACTACATCGATTTCGGCGATATCAAGTCGACGGCACATCTCCCCTACGAAATTCTCGTATCCGGGAACAAAGTATATCACCTCTACGCGCGGTTCCGCATCGCCATCAACTTCCCGGACCTCAGCATGATGGGCAGCAACAGCTTTATGTCCATCATGAGCTCGCCGGGAGCGATCAAGGACTCGCTCATGGAAACAGTGAGCAACGGCGAGAAAAAGTAAGCTGACACGCCGTTTATCTTCCTGGCTGGGTGTGTTGCTTGCCCGGCACGCAACCAAACATCCTTTTGCAGCTTGATAATTGTGCCACAAGTATCTGATCGGTCCGGAGCCCGGCATGCTGTTATGCCCGGCTCCTTTTTTTGCAGAGTCGTTTCAGCCTAAAAACGGCAGTTAGACGCAGATGAACGCAGATATTCGCTGATAAAACAAAGCATCCCTTTGGAAAGTGGCTTCAATCTCAGTATGAACGATGCGGCAGCCTATGCGCGTTCTGCGTCTGGTATTCATAATTTCCGCTCCGTCGATCATCGTAAACATTCTTGCCACCGAGGCATGGTATCGCGCTGTCCCGTTCTTCGTCTTGCCATGCAACCTTGACTTTTACTATTACCAAGTTAAACTTATCACATGTGGTCTCTGCAGCAAGAGCAACAAGAGGTAACTACGCTTTCCGCAATAAAATATTTCGTTATTTTTCATTCGGCAATCGTTTTTACGCTGTTTCGTAAACTTAAGGATCACACACTTTTGTATTACCTATGAGGAGGACTGTCATGAACGCCATGAAAAGTACCGCGAAAAAAATAATCCTGAAACCCTATTTCCTGCTTTTCACCTTCGGAATAATTTTGCTCTCCGCAGCATCTCTCTACGCGGCTGAAGCGGACACGGAGCTGATGAATAGGGCTAAGGCGATCTTCGGGCCGCTCCCGGCCTCCATGCCTTCTTCCGAAAACCCTATTACTCCGGCGAAAGTGAAGCTGGGAACTGCGCTGTTTTGGGAATCACGGATATCCGTGGACAAGACAGTGAGCTGTGCCAAATGCCATCCGCTCGGCCTGTACGCCGTTGACGGCCTTCGAAAGTCTGTAGGAAACAACTGTAAAGAGAACCCGAGAAACGATCCGACCGTCTTGAATGCAGCCTCCCAAATATCGGAACACTGGATCGGCAACAGGACAAGTGTTGAGGACCAGGCCAAACAGGCCTTGATCGGCCCGCCGTCCTTTGGTATGCCCGATTACGGATCTGTGGAGAAAATATTAAAAGGAATGAAGGGGTATGTGGCAATGTTCAAGGAGGCTTTCCCGAACGAGAAAGACCCCGTGACCGTGGATAACTTCGCAAAAGCAGTCGGTGCTTTTGAACGGACGCTCGTAACTCCAGCGCCTTTTGATGAATTCATGCAGGGCAACGCCGCCGCCCTGACGGACCAGCAGAAGCGGGGCCTGAGGGCATTTATGGACACCGGCTGCATGACGTGCCACTTCAGCCCTTTTGTCGGAGGCCAGATGTACCAGAAGTTCGGCGTGTTCGAGCCTTACCAGAAGTATACGAAAAGCCAGTCAGTGGACGAGGGACGATTTGCGGTAACCAAGAACCCGGCGGACAAATTCGTGTTCAAAGTCCCGGTGCTCAGAAACGTGGCGGAAACCCCGCCTTATTTTCACGATGGCTCGGTGGACAAGCTGACGGATGCGGTCATGATAATGGCCAAGATACAGCTTGCAAAAGACCTGTCGCCGGCGCAGGCAGGCGACATTGCCGCGTTTCTCGGATCGCTGACCGGGAAGATCCCCGAGGCAGCGCTCAAGGTGCCGGTCCTTCCCTCTTCGGAATAAGACCGGGCAAGCAAGCGAAGAAAACAGGTCTCAAGCCATCGAGCGGCGGCGTTCGCCGCTCGATGGCTTACTTGGCAGGAATAAGCAGCGAATATACAACGATCCCGAACAGTTCCCACTGTCTTATCCCCGTATGCGTACGAGTTCCCCGGCGGCAGCCTTGTCAGTTGCAGTTCACCATGTTTTCTAAAAAAGTCACTTTTCCCGCACCCGGCCGTTTACGGTAATGAGGTCAAGGACAGGAGCACGGGCCGCCGCGGATGGGCCCGGCACATTGCTCACCGTGATGTCGCCTTTTTTGACGCGGACGACGATTTTCCGCAGGCCTTGCACGGGAATTCGGAGGTGAGCAACGCCGTCGATATCGGTGAACAAGCCCTTCTCAACAATGCGGCAGCGCAGCGTGGGCAGCGGCTGGCGGTCGAATTCCCACGTTTGTTTGATCTCGTTCGTCGGCAGGCCGAAGCTGTGAACAGCGCCGGTGCATTCGATCTCGCCTGTTGGACCGGCGATCAGTTGGAGATCCACGTCAAGGGTGTCCGCGACCACCTCGATCTGCTCCGGAGCCGCAGCATAGTCCGCGAGCCGGATGCGGGCTGCCAGGTCCTGGTCAGTGGGGACGGTAAAGATGACAGCGCCAATGATTACCGCGCCGAGAAGACAGGAGGCGACGATCGCGGCCGTCCGTATCCGCGGATTGGTTTCAAGCAACGGATGCATCACGGGGCGCGAGTCTTCACGCGCAGGGATCCGAAGAACGTAATAGTAAAGCACGTGAGCAACGCAAAAGACGATCAAGGCAGACCAGATCACGTCGGACAGGAAATGGGCGCCTGCGGCCATGCGGCCGAAACCGAGAAGCGCGCCGAGCGTCAGGCCAGCTGCGAGAGACAGCGCCGCCCTGCGGGGATGGCTCCTTCGCCACAACCACCAGCCGGCAGAAAAGAGAAACCCCGGCGAGGCGTCGCCGCAGGGAAAGGATTTGCCGCCCGCGCGGGAAGGGACGAGCGGCTGCACGTAGTGGAATTGACCGCCGAATGCAACGGTCTGCCGGGGACGCGGCCGGCCCCAGTGGTCCTTGAAAACCGCGTTGACGAAGAGGCCTGGTCCCAGCACGACGCACAGCAGGATGAACAGTCCGTAAAGCCGGAAACGCCTCGATTGCTCGCGGAACAAGCCGATAACGATCATACCAACGCCGCATACGGCCAGCGAACCCGTTATCCAGGGAGTGGCCCGGTAGAACACGGCCCAGAACGGCCGGCCCGAGATTGGCCATACATTGGCCAGCTCCGGATGATAGAACCATCCTGCCACGGTGTTGTCCAGATTCGATTTCGCAAAAAGGATTATTGCAGAAACAGCCACCAGGGCCAGCACCATTAGTTCGGGCAACCAGTAACGTCGGTAGGTTACGATCGGTCCGGCAGGCGAGTTCATGAATTTCTCCGGGATTTGCACAGTGCGGTGTGGACCAAGCCTTCTCTCCTGACGATTTCCGCTGGCCAAAAGGGAATGAACGTTCATAATATCGGTTTCGCGCGGTGCAAGTCAATAAAAAAAGGCCGGTCTTCCAGCCGCGCAGGCTGTCCGGGGCCGCATGAAGAAAGCGCAGCGCGGCCTCGGCGCTCGGCAAAGCCGGAATGTATGGTATACTTAAAATAGATTGTTGCAGCTCATCGACGAAGGAGGAACAGAGCATGAAAAAGATGAAACTCATTGCATATGTAGTATTCAGCATTATGATAACAGCGTCACTGGCCGCGGCAGCTTCGGGCACGTTCAAGGCGAAACTTTCAGGCAAGCAGGTTGTTCCGCCCATCGCCACAAAAGCGTCGGGCGAAGCAGTGTTTAAGCTGAGCAAGGACGGCAAGGAACTGGGCTATACCCTGAAAGTCAGGAATATTGATAATGTGATCCTGGCGCACATCCATGCGGGGAAGAAGGGCGAGAACGGCGCGCCGGTGGTAACGCTCTTTGGGAACCAGAAGAAGGACGGCAGGTTCAGCGGCACGCTTGCCAAGGGGACCATAACGGACAAGGACCTGGTCGGCGTATTGGCGGGAAAAACCGTTGCTGACCTTGTAAAGATGATCAAAGACGGCGACGCCTACGTAAATGTGCATACGGAAAAGAACCGGGCCGGCGAGATCCGCGGCCAGATCAAGTAACCGTTAAGTAAACGTTCAGCCAATCGGTATTCCTTTTGTTTTTTTTGAGGAACAAACGGAGCCGGGTTCAAATCCCGGTTCCGCTTGTTTGTTTTTTCATCCTTCTCAATCCACGGACTCCGTTAATCTCCGAGGACCTGTTAAGGCAGGTCCTTTTTTATTGTCCGTTCCCGTATTGTGCTTTCCTAGTTCTTTCTATATAATAAACCACTATGACGAATACCCACGACAGGCAACACCGCGCTCTTTTGCAACGCATCGCCCGACGGACTATGCTGGAACGGGGTTTGCTGCCGGATTTCTCGCCTCAAGCTCTTGCCGAGCTCGATGCCATACAGGGGCTGGCCGTAAAGGCCGAAGGCCCCACGCGTGACCTGCGACACCTGCCCTGGTGTTCCATAGACAACGACGATTCGAGGGATTTGGACCAGCTTTCGGTTGCGGAGGCCATGCCGGATGGGTCCGTGAAGGTCCTGGTTGCCGTGGCCGATGTAGATGCCATGGTCAAGAAGGATTCGGCCATTGACGAGCATGCCCGCCAGAACACCACGTCGGTTTATACCGAGGCCAGGATCTTCCCGATGCTGCCTGAAAAGCTTTCGACGGATTTGACGTCGCTCAACTATGCCTCGGACCGGTTTGCCATCGTCATCGACATGCTTGTCAGCAGGGACGGTTTGTTGCTGCGTTCCGATGTATTCGGCGCACTCGTAAGGAATCGCGCGAAGCTCGCCTATAACAGTGTTGCCGCCTGGCTGGAAGGAAACGGGCCCATGCCGAAAGAGGTCGGCGAGGTCCCTGGCCTTGCCGGGAACTTGAAGCTCCAGGACCGCGTGGCGCAGCAGATGAAGGAGTATCGCCACGAGCACGGCGCGCTGACCCTGGAAACCATTGAGGCGCGCCTGGTGTTCGACGCCGATGAACTGAAGGATGTTGAAGCAGAGGAAAAGAACAGGGCGAAAGACATTATCGAGAATTTCATGATCGCCGCCAACGGAGTGACCTCCCGGTTTCTTGCTTCAAGGAACCTTCCTTCCCTTCGGCGTATCGTGCGCAGGCCGAAACGGTGGGACCGGATCATCGAGCTTGCCTCGGAACGGCGGTTTAAACTTCCCGATGCGCCCGACTCCAAGGTCCTGGAAACATTTCTTGCCCGGGAAAAAGCCGCTGACCCGCTGCGCTTTCCCGATCTGTCCCTTTCCGTCATCAAGCTCATGGGACCCGGCGAGTATGCCCTGCAGACGCCGGGAGGCGAATCGGAAGGACATTTCGGCCTGGCCGTCCGGGACTACGCACATTCCACGGCCCCGAACCGGCGCTACCCGGACGTGATTACACAGCGCCTGCTCAAGGCGGCCATTGACGGCAACGCCCTCCCCTACGACGAGGCGGAGCTTGCGACGCTGGCAAGGCACTGCACGGAAAAAGAAGACGCTGCCAAAAAAGTAGAGAGGCAGGTCAGAAAATCCGCGGCAGCCATGCTGCTGGAGCGCCGGATCGGGGAGCGGTTTGACGCCATTGTCACCGGCGCGGCCGCAAAAGGCACGTGGGTCCGGCTCCTGCATCCCCCCATTGAAGGAAGGCTGTCGAGCGGTTTCGAAGGTCTGGACGTGGGACACCGTATTCGTGTGCAGCTTGTGCGTACGGACGTGGAGCGGGGGTATATAGACTTTAGCCGGGTGGATGAAAAAACCTGACGCTGTCCGGGACCTGCATATTCCGGCGGTAAACGCCGCCCTTTATCCTAAAAAGAGCATTTAACCACGGATTAACACGGATAAACACCGTTGATTCAAAGTCCTAAGACAAAAACAAGGAGCTCCAATTGGGTGAAGCTGCCGTTCGAAATAAATTATTGCTTTAAGGCCTTAACCGTGTTCATCTGTGGTTCCAACTGCCGTTTGTAGGTTTGTCCGTTCCTATCCCGCAGTCCTTCCGAAAAACATTTCAAGCCTGAACAGGATGCCGGGGATCCTGTCAAAGTTGTGGTCCCGCGGGAACCTCACCTGGGGCGCCACTTCAAAGAACAACCACTCGCGCCAGAAGTTGTGACGATACCTGATCCTGAAATCAATTTCCGTCAGTTCATTAACCGGCAGAGTTTGATAGTTGTTGATCCACTCATAATCTACCGCATGTTTCGGACCGAAGGGCTCGCGCAGCAGAAAGCTTAGACTATAGAAATATCCCATGGTTCGCGAGGCCCAGACTCCGTCGAGGGTCGAGCGAAAGAAAAGATCCTTCAGCTGCCGTTCCAATTCAAACCGCGAATCGGTCTGCCAGGCAGTGTCCGTCCGCCAGAGGAGTTCCTGGGTAAACCGGAGCTGCCAAACGGCATAGGGAAAGAGCGCGCGGTAGCGGGGCGAGATAAACAGGACGTGTTGAAATTTACTTAACTGGAGGCCGGTCATGATCTGGGCGTTTTCCCTTGGCGCAGTCCGGAAAAAGTATTGAAGCGCCGTTGTCAAGTGCGCCTCCGCCGTTGTCCCGAAGCGTTCAGCAGCTGTTTTTACGGGAGCATTGGGGCCGGTGACGGGTGAGGTCGGTTCAGCCGCAAATACAAGATGTGTCCTCCGCTCCAACTCCGGGAGTGACAGCCGCAGATCCACGGCCGGTTTTAACGTCGCAGGAAACCCCTCTTCCTTGAACATATCATACCGGAATCGCACGTACGATCGGTTGACTTCCTTCACATAGTTTTCATCTGCGAAAAAAGAATCCATCCAGGCGGCAGTCGTCAGGAGCTTCTCCGACATTTTGCCGTGCAGCACATCTACAAACGTCGTCTCCTGGCTGCTTTCCTCGGGCTTCGGAGGAGGCGGGGAACTTGTGGGAGCTGTTTGCAGTTCTTGCTGCGTGGCGGACCCGCTTTCTCCGGGTTGCGGCAAAAGCGAGGAATTTGTGGGCGCTGTTTGTATCTCTTGCTGCCCAACAGGCGTACCGGGCGCAGAACTGTTTTCTTCCGCAGCCCAGGCAAGACACGAGGCGTCAACGCAGGCAGCTTTCCCAACAAAAAGGAAAGTGAACAGCGCAGTCGCGGGCTGGTGAAGAGCGATCGACAAGGCGACGAGTGTTACATATTTTCGGACCAGCATAGGCAAAGGATAAATGGGGTTCCCCTACGAAGCGATGGACCGGATTCCCCCTGAGAATAGGCAAAGGAGTGATGAAAGTCAAGAGGGAACGGGGGACGGGGAACAGCATAAAGCAGGGACAATAACAGGAATACCGGTTGGCGTAACAGAAATGGATTTGAGAACAGGATCAGTGACTGTTAAATTTATAGTCTTGTTGATAGACCCAGATATTGCTGTGATGCTTGTTACTCCTTTCCCTAAGGTGGAGGCTAATCCCGCAATGTCAACAGTGGCAACCCCCGTATTGGAGGAAGTCCATGTTACAAAAGATGAAATGTCGTTTGTTGAATTGTCTGAATATGTTCCAACTAAGGTCGAATGTCAATACTAGACAACAAACCTTTCATGCTGCCAGTTGCCCGGCATAAAACTTTTGCGCATAAACGACAGGGGAAAGAAACCCGAGTCGTGCCTGGCGACGCTGCCGGTTGTAGAAGACCTCGATGTATTCCGTGATATCCTGAATCGCTTCCTGCCTGGTTCTGTAGCGTCTGTGATGTACAAGTTCCTGCTTAAGGGTCCCCCAGAAGTTTTCCACCGGCGCATTGCCGTAGCAGTTTCCTTTTCTACTCATCGATGCTTTCATTTCAAACTGTCCGAGCAGTTCCCGGTACTCGTAAGAACAATACTGGCTTCCCCGGTCAGAATGGTGAATCAAACCGTATGCCGGGCGCTTTGCGGCTACGGTTCGGATCAAGGACTGGCTGACCAGGTTCTTCGTAATGCGTTCTCCCATTGCATAACCCACGATTTCACTGTTCCATTTTTATGATCTTTTTTAAAAGAGTAAATGTCCTGCATAGCCAAATAAACGACATATTTTGTCATACCAAACAAAAAACTGTAGTTTTACCATACAGTAATCCTAAAGTACTCTAAAACTAACTCTCGTATTTACAATAAGTTACAAATAGGCACAATAAATGCAATCAAAAAAAACTTTAATTACAGCGCTAAACCACAGGCTATGCCGGTGTGAATAGAAAAGGCTTTGCCGAAGTATTTGCAATAAAAAAGCTCCCTTCCTACAATGGTCACCGTTTCGGTGGTCAATCGTAAGAAAGGAGCAAACGGTGAAGGACAGCTTATCGCATACAGTGTGGGAATGTAAATACCACGTTGTATGGGTTCCGAAAAATCGTCGGAAGGTGATATACGGCCAGCTACGCGACGGGAGGTGGTCACAATAGTACGGAAGTTGTGTGAGTACAAAGGCGTGAAGATTCTGGAAAGGCAGGCAAGTATTGATCATATCCACCTCTGCATCTCGGTTCCGCCGAAATACGCGCTGTCAACGATGGTGGGGTATTTAACCCGTCTTCCGCAGTTAAAAATTCCAAGTTCATGAAGGCAAGAGCTTCTCACTTGATGAAACGCAGATAATAGCCGGCTGCATCACCGAAATCAGGCGGCTATTAGCAGAATGGGCAGACTTGGAAAGAAGATTTGTCCCATCCCGTCCCATAGTGCAGGAAGTCCGGGTTTTGAAGGAACGGTCCTTGGAATTGGAGGGCCTTGTCAAGGAGGTCCGGAACAGCCTGGAACGGGCACAGCGATTGACCGAGTCGAACGAGGACCGGAGAGGAATGCTCTGAGAAGCTCTATGCCCTGAAATGGGAAAGATAATTTTGACGAAGTTATTTTGATCATTAATCTCGATCAAACAGATCGAAAAACTCAAAAAGGAGGAACTAATATGAACTGGTTTAATAACATGAAGGTAAGGACAAGGCTTCTCGCATCGTTTCTTATTATGGCCGCGCTCACCGCTATCGTAGGATATGTCGGCCTCCGTAACATGTCGCTCATGACCGAACGAGCCGATGTCATGTATCAGAGGCAACTGATGGGGCTTGCTCACATTAAGCAGGCAAATCTGGATATTCTTCACGTCGTCCGGGCTGAAAAGAATTTTATACTGTCGATGACCGATGAACAGCGAAAAGAGTTCGGAGACAATATGGAGCTCTATAAGAAAGAGCTTAATGATGAGATGGAGAAGGCTAAACCGATGTTTCAATCAGAGCACGGAAAGGACCTTCTGGCAAAGATGAACAAGGCTATGGACGAATGGCTGACAGCTCACAAAGAAGTAATAACGACCGCATCGAATGAAAAGCTTTCCCAGACGCGGGAGTCGACTAAAATATCTATGGGTATCGCCAAGGAAAAAGATCAGGCTGTCGAAGATGCTGCCACGGAACTTACCAAATTAAAGGAAGCGGATGCCAAGCAAGAGGAGGAGGACACGAACGCACTCTATCAGCAAAGCCGGTTGTTCATGGTCCTTCTGGTTTTGGGCAGCGTCATATTCGGCATCATCCTCGGCATCTTAATTACCAGCGGGCTGACAAAGCAGTTGGGCGGCGAGCCCGGATACATTGCTGAGATCGCGAAGGAAATAAGCGAGGGGAACCTCACGGTCAAGCTCGCGTCGAACGGCAATGACATCGGGGTTTTCGCGGCCATGAAAAATATGGTGGAGAAACTCAAGTCGGTAGTGGCTGACGTACAGACCGCGGCGGACAATGTCGCATCGGGGAGCCAGCAGTTGTCTTCCGGGTCGGAGCAGATGTCCCAGGGCACTACGGAGCAGGCAGCCTCGGCCGAGGAGGCATCGTCGTCGGTCGAGGAGATGAATGCCACGATCAGGCAGAATTCGGACAACGCGTCGCAGACGGAGAAGATCGCGCTCAAGTCAGCCAGTGACGCAACGGAGAGCGGCAGGGCAGTGACCGAGGCCGTGTCCGCCATGAAAGACATAGCGACAAAAATATCCATCATCGAAGAGATTGCGCGCCAGACGAATCTCCTGGCCTTGAACGCGGCAATTGAAGCCGCCCGTGCAGGCGAACATGGCAAAGGCTTTGCGGTTGTGGCCTCCGAGGTCAGGAAGCTTGCTGAACGGAGCCAGACGGCCGCGGCCGAGATCAGCAAACTGTCCGCCTCAAGCGTCGACGTTGCGGAACGCGCGGGACAGATGCTTACGAAACTGGTGCCGGACATCCAGAAGACGTCTGAACTGGTGCAGGAGATAAACGCGGCCTCCAAGGAGCAGACCACGGGAGCGGACCAGATCAATTCGGCGATCCAGCAGCTCAACCAGGTGATTCAGCAGAACGCCGGAGCCGCAGAAGAGATGGCCTCGACGGCGGAGGAGCTCTCATCCCAGGCAGAGCAGCTCCAGGGCACGATCTCGTTCTTCAAAATTAATGAAAACGGGCACATCAAGGGCAGGACGGCACTAAGTGGGTCCGCTGCAGTCGGCCACAAAGTTCAGATCGCGCATCTGGTCCAGAAACCCAAGGCTGCAATTCCCGCAATTGCAGCGACTAAGCATGCCGGGGTGGCGCTGAACATGGGGCATGGCGCCGGAAAGGACTACGGCGATTCAAAGGATGCGGAGTTTGAAAAATTTTAACAACAAGGAAAGTACGGAGAGCATGACGGAGATAGCAGAGAGTAACAAAACAGCATATCGCTTAGCTTCCATGATTACTAAGGAGGTTCCTATGAGTGTAGAAGGAATTTTGGAGACAACGCAGTATCTGACCTTTAAGCTTGACGACGAGGTGTTCGCCCTGGATATCTCCAAGGTCCGCGAGGTGTTGGACTTCACCACAGTGACCAAGGTGCCGCGCACGCCGGAGTTCATGCGCGGCGTGATCAACCTCCGGGGAAGCGTAGTGCCGGTGGTGGACCTTCGACTGAAATTCGGCATGACGAAAACCGAGAAGACGGTGAACACCTGTATCATCATCATCGAGGTGAAAGTAGACGACGAGACTGCCATCCTTGGAGCGCTTGCCGACTCGGTGCAAGAGGTGATGGATTTGGAGCCGGACCACATCGAGCCCGCGCCGAAGATCGGGACGAAACTTCGAACGGATTTCATCAATGGGATGGGCAAGCAGAACGACCGGTTTGTTATTATTCTAAACATTGACAAGGTCTTCTCGACTGAAGAGATTGCCCTTGTACAGGAAACGCAAACGGAATCGGCAGGATAGATGCGCAGCAGGGAGGGGCCTTTTCAGCATCCTAGGGGAAAAGCAGCAGTCATTTTCAGGGTGTACATGCGCGCGCTGCAATTGGTGGATTGCGCAGCTAACAAGCAGTAACAATCGGGAACTAAGGCTCGTTCGAAATTAAACGACTCCTGGCAAGCAATACAAGAGATCGTTATAGTTGCGAAGCCGATGTCGGACAGGGAGTTCTTGTGCCTGAGCGGATTCATTCAGGCACTGTGCGGTATAAAGATGCCGCCGATCAAGAAGATCATGCTTGAGGTGCGGCAGCAGAAGTGGCTCTGCGCCCCGAACATCCTGCGTTCGACGACTACTGCATGCTTGTTGAGCCGGTAGGCGTGATTTTTTCGCTGAAACGTGATCAGTATTTTGAACTCAGGGAGCAGGAAAAGCTCCTGAGCCTTTTGTGTGGTTTTTTATGGTCCGGGGTATCTTTTTCTGTGGAATGCATAGACTGTTCATAATTTGGAGCTCCCTTTCAGCGGATGGAATCGACGATTTATAGAAAAACAACATGAACTCATCATCGCACGACCTTCCGGTCATCTACCTCAAGACGGGGGAGCTTTATTTTTCAGAACAGCCGGCGACCGTCATAACCGTGCTCGGTTCCTGTCTGGCCGTGACTCTTTTTCACCGCCGCACGGGGACTGGCGCGATCTGCCATGGGCTTATGCCTGAATGCCGGGAACGGGCGGGGTGCAGCAGCGAGTGCCGTGAGCCGGGCAAGTACGTGGAATGTGCCATCCAGTGGATGGTAAACCGCTTTCGCCGGAAGCAAGTGATGCTTCGCGAGATCGAGGTCAAGGTATTCGGCGGCTCGGACATGTTCGATGCGGCGCGGAATGGAAAGGGCGGAATTCCCGTCGGCAAGCTCAATATTACCATGGCGATGAAGAGGCTTGAGCTGGAAGGCCTTCATATCCTCTCGATAGATGTCGGAGGGGCACAGGGGCGCAAATTATTCTTTGATACCGGAACAGGTGAAGTACTACTTAAGCGCCTCCCGCCGCGCGTGATCCTGGCAGAAAGATGATCTGGAAAAATGACATAGAATTGCGACAAAATATGAAAAGAACGAGCAGAGAGTTATGAAGAACATTCTTTTGATAGATGATGATATAGACATATTGAAAAGTACAGGAGAAATTTTGAATGGACTCGGTTACGAGGTCATCGCCAAGTCGGACGGCCGGTCCGCACTTTCCGTTATCCGAGAAGGGACCTGCGTCAATCTTGTGATAACTGATCATCAGCTGCCGGTGATGGACGGCATCGAGATCGCCTGCTTTTTTAAACAATGTCTTCCCTTCGTTCCGGTAATCATACTCTCCGAGGAAGCAAGCATTGAGTCCTACTTAACGTCTCTTAGCTGCGGAGTATTCGAGTACATGAACAAGCCGGTCAGGGTAAAAG
>DAIDTZ010000157.1 GCA_027456925.1 Nitrospirota bacterium | reverse complement strand
ATTATGAATCTAGTTCATTCGTTCTACATTCCGCATTCAGCATTGCAATACTTGGTGAGCCGGCTGGGATTCGAACCCAGGACACCCGCCTTAAAAGGGCGGTGCTCTACCAACTGAGCTACCGGCCCGCTCTCGCGGTTATAAAATTTAAAGCTGCATATATTAACAAAGAACAGCCGTCTTTGTCAACAGAAAAGACCTATCGCGACCTCGAAACAGCTGTTTTCTTGAACGGCTGTTCCAGGATGATCGTCTCGTCCCGGCGCGCGCCGGTCGAAATAATCGACGGTTTTACTCCGCAGAGCTTGCACAATTTCTCCACGTAAGCCCGGGCCTTCTTGGGCAGGTTGTCGTACTTTTTGATGCCAACGGTGGTCTGTTTCCAACCGGGCATCGTAATGTACTGCGGCGTGCCCTTTTCGAGCACGGAAAGCTCGGATGGCATCTCCTCGTAGAGCTTGCCTTTGTACTTGTAGCCCACGCAGATCTTGAGCTCATCAAGCGTGTCGAGCACGTCGAGCTTCGTGATGGCAACGCTGGTCATGCCGTTTACCCGGACCGCATGGCGAATGATGAGCGTGTCTGCCCAACCGCAGCGCCGCGGCCTTCCCGTCGTTGCGCCGTACTCCTTCCCGCGGGCGCGCAGCAGTTCTCCGGTCTTGTCTTCCAGTTCGGTAGGGAAGGGACCGCTTCCCACGCGCGTCGTATAGGCCTTGACGATGCCGACCACTTCGGTAATGGTGTTGGGTCCGATGCCGAGACCCGTGCAGGCGCCGCCGGCCGTGGGGGAGGACGAGGTCACGAAAGGATAGGTCCCATGATCGACGTCTAAGTGCGTGCCCTGTGCTCCCTCGGCAAGGATCTTCTTTTTTTTGCCCACGGACTCGTCAAGAAACAGCGTGGTGTCGGTAATATATTTTTTCAATCGCTTGGCGTAGGCCATGTATTCTTCGTAGACTTGGTCCAGGTGCACCTGGGGCGCATCGTAAAACCGCTCAAGCAGGAAGTTCGCCTCGCCGGTATTGCAGGCCAGTTTTTCCCGGAACACTTCCGGGTCCAGGAGGTCGGCCATCCTGATGCCTTTGCGGTTGATCTTGTCCGCGTAGGCCGGGCCGATGCCGCGGCCCGTGGTCCCGATCTTTTTCGTCCCCTTGAGCTTCTCGCTCGCAATATCGAGCGCCTTGTGGTAGGGCATGATCAGATGTGCGTTCTTGCTGATGAGCAGGTGGCCATCGAACTTCACGCCGCGTTTTGCCATCGCGTCCATCTCTTCGAGCAGCGCAGCGGGATCGACGACGACGCCGTTCCCGATAATGCACGTCTTGCCCTTGTGCAGAATCCCCGAGGGGACCAGGTGCAGGATAAACTCGTTCGCTCCCACGACAACCGTATGGCCCGCGTTGTGGCCGCCCTGGTAGCGCGCAACGATATCCGCCCGCTCCGTAAGCAAGTCAATGATCTTTCCCTTCCCCTCGTCGCCCCACTGGGCGCCGACAACTACTAACACTGGCATTATGACTCCTTCAGCAAATCCGCATTCCGCCTGCACCCGGAGATCATGAGTGCATAGCGCGAGTGCCGGGTGCATTTGCTATATTTTTACCTGCTTAACCGACAATACGTTCGGGAGCTGTTTGATCTTTGCCATAAGCTCGTCCGACACCGCGCTGTCGATGCTTACGACCGACATGGCCAGGCCACCCTGCTTTTCACGGCCGAACTGCATGCGCGCGATGTTGATCCCGTTCTGCCCCATGAGCATTCCGATCCCGCCGATAACGCCGGGCTTGTCGTTGTTCATGAGCACGAGCATGTCGCCTTCGGGCACCGTTTCCATGGGGAAATTGTCCACCTGGATGATGCGCGGTTCTTTCTTGCTGTTCAGCGTGCCGGAGGCGGAAACGTCCTTTCCTCCTGCCTTGATCTTGAGCGTCACCAGGCTCGTATACTCTTTGGTATCGCTGGACCTGGACACCTTGACCTCGATACCCCGGTCCTTGGCAATGAGCGGGGCGTTCACGTAGTTCACATTCTCCTGCAAGGTCGGCGTAAGCAGCCCCTTGAGCGCCGAAAGCGTGATGGGCTCCTGCTTCAGGTTCGCCACATCGCCGCTGTACTCCACCGTTACCTGAGTAAGGCCGCCTTCGTAAAGCTGGGCGATAAAAAGCCCCATGCGTTCCGCGAGGTTGATATAGGGCGAGAGCGCCGGGAGCTGGTCCGCGGGCACCGATGGCACGTTCACGGCGTTCCGCACGGTCCCGGCGATAAGATAATCCACGACCTGTTCTGCCACGGCCACCGCCACGTTCACCTGCGCTTCCTTCGTGGATGCGCCGAGGTGGGGCGTTGCGAGGAAGTTATCGAGCGTCAGGAGCGGATGATTTTCCGGCGGCTCCTTCTCGAACACATCGAAGGCCGCTGCCGCGACCTTGCCGTTCTTCAGGGCCTCGTAGAGGTCCTGTTCGTTGATGATGCCCCCGCGGGCGCAGTTGATAATGCGCACGCTGTCCTTCATCTGGCTGATCGTGTCCTTGTTGATGAGGTTCGCCGTCTCCTTGGTTTTGGGCGTGTGGACCGTGATGAAGTCGGACCGCTTGTAGATCGTCGGCAAGTCGGCAAGTTCGATGCCGAGGCTTTTTGCCTTTTCCGTGGAGATGAACGGATCGTAGGCCAGAACCTTCATGCCGAGCCCGATGGCCCGGTTCGCCACAACGCCGCCGATGGCGCCAAAACCGATGATGCCGAGGGTCTTGTCATAGAGCTCGACCCCCTCGAACTTCTTCTTTTCCCACTTTCCCGCCTTGAGCGAGGCATAGGCCTGCGGAATCATACGGGCGCAGGCGAAGATCATGCCGATGGTGTGTTCCGCGGTCGTGACCGTGTTGCCGCCGGGCGTGTTCATGACCACGACGCCCTTTTTCGTGGCAGCGGGAATGTCTACGTTATCGAGGCCGCTTCCGGCGCGGCCGACGACCTTGAGCTTCGTTGCTTTTTCCAGGAGCCCGGCCGTGACCTTGGTGGCCGAACGGATGATGAGCGCGTCATACTCGCCGATGATCTTCTCGATCTCTTCGACGCTGGTCTTGCTCCGGGCATCCACTTCGAGCCCGGCTTTTTTTAAAATCTCCACCACGACGGGTGAAAGGTTGTCGCTGATGAGAACCTTCATGAATCCTCCTGGATAC
>DAIDTZ010000156.1 GCA_027456925.1 Nitrospirota bacterium | reverse complement strand
GCAGACATGGTCTCCGTGACCTACCCCCGGCTCACAAAAGACCTGAAAACCGGCGATGTCGTGCTTTTGGACGATGGAAGGCTTGAACTCCGCGTGACCAGAAAGGACGCCCATTGCCTAACCTGCAAGGTGGTGCGCGGCGGCGTGCTCAAGAGTCACAAGGGCGTGAACCTGCCCGGGGCCCGTCTTTCGCTTCCTTCGCTTTCGCGAAAGGACAAGGATGATCTCAGGTTCGGCGTAAAGCAAAAAGTGGATTATATCGCGCTCTCTTTTGTGCGCTCGGCAAAAGACATTCTTTTGACCCGTAAATTCGTCCGATCCCTGGGCGCGAACATCCCTATTATCGCGAAGATCGAAAAACCCGAGGCAATCCGAAACCTCGACGAGATCATTTGCGCGGCTGACGGCCTCATCGTCGCGCGCGGAGACCTGGGCGTGGAAATGTCCCCCGAACAAGTGCCGCTGCTCCAGAAGAAGATCATCGAGGCCTGCCACTGGGAGGAAAAACCGGTGATCACGGCAACACAGATGCTCGAAAGCATGATCGAGAACCCCCAGCCTACGCGCGCCGAAACGTCGGACGTCGCAAATGCCATTCTTGACGGTACGGACTGCGTCATGCTCTCGGGCGAGACTGCCATGGGAAAATACCCGGTCCAAGCGGTCTCGGCCATGGCGCGCATCGCCTTGCAGGTTGAGTCATCAGTGAATCCCTGGCCCCCGGACACGGACGTATCCGGCCCTGATGAAAGCGTTGCCCATGCAGCATGCCGCGCAGCCGAAGAACAACAGGCAAAGGCCGTCGTGACCTTCACCCAGTCAGGTTCCACCGCTCTCCTGGTCTCGAAGCACCGGCCGCGGATGAGCATCATAGCGCCTACGCCCTTTGAGCACATAGCCAGGAGAATGTCGCTTTATTGGGGCGTTAAGCCGGTCGTACTCAGGCCCAAAAAAACCACCGACGACATGATTGCCGGCGTCGAACAGATCATGCTCAAAAAGAAACTTGCCAAGGAGCACGACCTTATCGTGATCACCGCCGGCGTGCCCATCGGCGTTGCAGGCAGCACGAACATGATGAAGATCCATCGCGTCGGCGAGGTCAAAGGGCTGGAGTCGAAGAAATAAACGCCAAATATTTTTCGCGCAAAGACGCCAAGACGCTCCGGCTGGTTCAGGCTTACAGCCTGAACCGATTATTAACGCTTTGGTTCAATCTACAAGATTGAACCAGCAGCAAGAACCCGGAGGAACGGAACCAAGGGCAGAAGATGAAGGGCGTCTCTCGCAAAGCGCGCAAAGATCGCAAAGAAAGGACAAATCACTCTGGTTTTAAACCAGGACCTAAAGTTTTTCTTGGCGACCTCTGCGCTTTTACGAGAAATTTTTTTATTCTTTCGCCGCTCCAGTTGCAACCCTTTGAAACAATGCAAACGCTGCTACCTTTCTATCCCGCCTGAAAATAGTCCTCTTTATTTTGCTTTTTCCCTGATCAGGGTGTTATAATTACTCTCGTATGAAAAAAATTTCCACCACCTGTCCCTGGTGCGGCTGCGGCTGCGGCCTGTACCTTCACGTTGAAAATAATCTGATCACCGGCGTTTCCCCGAGCAGAAAGCACCCGGTAAATCACGGTACGCTCTGCGTCAAAGGATGGAACTGCCATGAATTTGTCCACCATCCCGACCGCCTGACCACTCCCCTCATCAAGGACGGCACGACCGCTTATCGCCGCGCGAGCTGGGAAGAAGCCCTCGGCAAAACAGCTGCACGGCTCGCGGAAATAAAAAAACAATACGGCCCCGACGCCATCGGCATCCGGGGGTCGGCCAAATGCACGAACGAAGAGAACTTCGTGCTCCAGAAATTCGCCCGCGCGGTCATCGGCACGAACAACGTGGACCACTGCGCGCGGCTCTGCCACTCCTCCACGGTCGGCGGACTGGCGGCAGCCTTCGGCTCCGGCGCCATGACAAACTCGAGCGACGAGATCCGGGACGCCCGGGTGATCTTCGTGATCGGCTCGAACACCACGGAACAGCACCCCATGATCGGCATGCACATGCTGGAGGCAAAGGACCGGGGCGCGACCATCATCGTGGCCGATCCCCGGCGCACCCAGATCGCCAAATTCAGCCACCTCCACATGAGGCACAGGAGCGGCACCGACGTGGCGCTCTTAAACGCCATGATGAACGTCATCATCACCGAAGGGCTCGTTGATGTGTCGTTCATCCGCCAGCGCACCGAAAACTTCGACGATTTTGAAAAACGGGTTTTGACCTTCACGCCCGAAGTCTCCGAGAAGATAACGTCCGTGCCCGCCGACGACATCCGCAAGGCCGCGCGGCTCTATGCTTCGGAAAAACGCTCCATGCTCTTTTACTCCATGGGCATCACCCAGCACATTACCGGCGTGGACAACGTCCGGTCCTGCGCCAACCTCGTGATGCTTACTGCCCACATCGGCCAACCCATGACGTGATTGAACCCGCTCCGCGGCCAGAACAACGTGCAGGGAGCATGCGACGTCGGGGCGCTTCCCGATGTCTATTCAGGCTACCAGAAAGTCGTTGATCCCGCAGCGCGAAAAAAATTCGAGCTGGCCTGGTCCCGGCCCATGCCGGAAACGCCCGGGCTCACGCTCACCGAGATGATCGACGCCATCCATGAGGGCAAGATCCGCGCGCTCTACATCATGGGCGAGAACCCCGTGATCTCCGACCCCGATTCAACGCACGTGCGGGAGGCCTTAGCGAAGCTTGACTTCCTCGCGGTCCAGGACATTTTCCCGTCCGACACGGCGGAATACGCCCACGTGATCCTGCCGGCGGCCTCGTTCGCGGAAAAGGACGGCACCTATACCAACACGGAGCGGCGCGTGCAGAAGATCAGAAAGGCCGTGCCGTCCCCGGGCGAGGCGAAACCGGACTACGAGATCATCTGCGGCATAGCCCAACTCATGGGGTACCCCATGGACTACCAGGCGGCCCACGAGATCATGGAGGAGATCGCGATCCTCACGCCGTCCTACGGCGGCATTCTCCATCACCGGCTGGACGCGAATTTCGGGCTCCAGTGGCCGTGCTTCGGGATGGACCATCCCGGCACGCCCTATCTCCACCGGAAGAAATTCACCCGCGGCATGGGGGCGTTCATCCCCGTGGAATTCATCCCTCCCGCGGAACCCACGGACAGCGAATACCCCTTCATCCTGACCACGGGCAGAAGCTATTTCCACTACCACACGGGCACCATGTGCAGGAGAACAGCCACCCTCGAACGCGAAGAGCCCGAGTGCATGGTCGAAATCAACCCCGCTGACGCGGAGCGGCTTGAGATCCGGGCCAACGATCTCGTGCGCGTTACCTCGCGGCGCGGCTGTCTCGAAGTGAAAGCCCGGGTGACGAACACGGTGCCGGAAGGCATCATCTTCATCCCCTTCCACTTCCGTGAGGCGGCAGTAAACCTGCTCACGATCAATGCCGTTGATCCGAACGCGAAGATACCGGAGTTCAAGGTCTGCGCAGCGGCTGTCGAACCCGTGCGGAGAAGGCCGGGCGCGCGCCAGGCGCCGCGCATCGGCTACTATGAAGGAATGAGAATCGGTCTCGACCTCTACATTCCGCCCGAGGAAATGCAGCGGCGGGAGAAATGAATCAATGAAACGGAGACGGGGTGAAGCGGGGCACTTGCTGGTTCAATCTTGCAGAATGAACCAAAACGTTAAGTATTGGTCCAGGCTGCAAGCCTGAACCGGCCGAGCTCCGATTCACCGGCCATACCCATTGGACAAAGAAGATCGCTCAGTATGATACGAACCTATATCCTCAATAAAAACCACCTCTCCTTCTGGCTCCGGCAGCTCAAGTCGGCCCATGAACTGATCGCTCCCTGGCGGGACGCCTCGGGCGATATCGTGCTGACCGAACTTTCGCGCATGCACGAGACCGCCCTGGACGGGCCGGCGCTCATGCCTTCGCCAAAGGAGTTCCTGCTGCCGCAGATGGAGCAGCTCTTCTGCTATTCAGAGGAGGGCATCGAAGAGGCCGTGAACAAACAGGGCCGCGTCCTTTTCGGCATCAGGCCCTGCGATATCTCGGCCATTAAGATCCTCGACACCTTTTATCTGGGGAAGAACAAGGACGTCTACTACGAAACGCGGCGGAACAAGACGATCCTGGTCTCCATCGCCTGCAATCAACCCGACCCGACCTGCTTCTGTCTCGGCCTCGGCACCGGGCCGTTCTTAAAATCAGGCTTCGATCTCCAGTTCACCGACCTCGGCGATCGCTTTTTTGTCGAAGCAGAGTCGGAGAACGGCATGTCGCTGGTCAAGGACTTCCCGCACATTTTTATTGAACCGAAAACCGTTGATGGCGAAGACCTGTATGAGGCGCGGCTCGCGTCCCAAAGCCGCTTCGAAAAGCGGGTGAACCTCGAACAGGTGCGAAAGAGCATCCTGGCGGGCAAGGTGAACGATGCGTTCTGGGAATCGGTGGCCGTCCGCTGCTTCGAATGCGGCGGCTGCGTGTACAACTGCCCGGTCTGCACCTGCTTCAACGTGATTGACCGCCCTGCGTCTGTTGACACGGGAAAACGGATCCGGCTCTGGGATACATGCATGTTCAAGGGATTTACGCGTACGGCCGGCGGCGTGGTTCCCGCGGAGGCGAAGATACACCGGACCAAGCGATGGTTCCATCATAAACTCCTGCACTGGCCGGAGCAGTTCGGGGTCTTCGGGTGCGTGGGCTGCGGCCGGTGCGCCGTGTCCTGCCCGGGCAGTATCGATATGGCCACCGTGGCGCTCAAAATCAAGGGCTCGGACCAGGCGGAGGAAAAAAACGCATAGCACAGGGAGCACGGTGCGTGGTATGTTTGCGCTGTGCCCTCTGCCCCATGCTCAGGATCAACTCTATGGCAACCCCTAACATCTATCTGCCGTTCAAGACGTCGATTCGGGGCGTCAAAGAAGTCGCGAAAGACGTGAAGCTCTTCTCCATCGTCGTTCCCGACGACTTCACCTACCAGGCGGGCCAGTTCGTCATGGTTTCCGTGCTTGGCGCCGGCGAAGTGCCGATCTCGATCACGTCCACGCCCGGCGTCAGCCGCGACCTTGAGCTCTGCGTGCGCGCCGTTGGCCATGTTTCGTCGGCTCTGAACAGCCTCACGACCAGCGACGGCATATGGGTCCGCGGCCCCTACGGCAGGCCCTTCCCGATCAACGGACGCCAGGACACTCTGTTCATCTGCGGCGGCATCGGCATTGTGCCGCTGCGTCCGCTCATCAACCAGATGATGAACACCCGCGCAAAAACGAGCAAGAAGGCGACCGTAACCGTCATGTATGGTTCGCGAAATCCTTCGGAGGTCCTGTTTTTGGACGAGGTCGCGGCATGGCAGGATCAGGGGGCGAATGTCGTCCTGACCGTGGATACCTGTCAGATAGAAAGCTGGAAGGGGTGCACGGGGCTCGTAACGGAGCATTTCGGCAAGGCCAAGGTTAATTTCAAGAACAGTACGGCTTACATCTGCGGACCCCATGTCATGATCCAGGGCGCGATGAGGGACCTGTCTCTCATGGGCATGCCCGACGATCACATCATTACGACGCTCGAAGCGCACATGAAGTGCGGGGTGGGAAAGTGCGGCCACTGCTTTTGCGGGGGAAAACTTATCTGCGAGGAAGGGCCCGTCTTTTCGCTGGAAGAGATCAAGAAGTACAATATCAAGCCGGGAAGGGACAGCCTGGTCTGATCCTCGTCCCAGGCCGTGCACTCCCGCTTTTCCGGCTCGTCTTATTTGTCCGGGTCGGGCTCCATCGGTTTGCTGCGCTTTTCAAGATAATCGTGGCTGAACGCCGGTATGACGCCGGCCTCGCCGTTCTGGGGATGGACCATAAATCGATAGGAAACAAGCTGGCCGACGCTTTCCATCATGTGGGCCCACCCTTTTTTGAACAGCGCGCACTCGTTGTTGTAACACACCCAGAGATAGGGCGACTCCCAATCCAGATAGCGCGCGTCCATTTGCTCCATCACCGTCTTGCAGTGCGGACAGGTCGGGGCCTCGGTAACTTTCCAATTTGCCGTATCCATCATAACTACCTCCGAAAAACGTTCATCAAATCACGAAAAACATTATACGACCCCGCCCTCGTGTTTGCAACAGGAAATCCGGCTGCTCCCGGCGTCCTTACCGCGTCTTTCTCGCCATCTCCATCCGGGCGACGATAAGGTCGAACCTGGCGAGCAGGCAGTAGCTGAACCGCTCCTTCAATTTCTGGACCAGAGAACGCTTTTGCCACTCATCAAGCTGAATGCGCTGGGACTGTTTGAGATCGTCCTCGAAGTCTGCCCGGGCCTGCCTGGCGAGCGCCGGGTCGGTGATCATCGCGACCAGTTCGTAATTGATTCTCCCGCTCCGGACGTCGAGGTTGGCGGACCCCGCAATCACCGTATCGTCCGAGATCGCAAGTTTCGAATGCATCATGGAAGGCAAGTATTCCCAGACCTCGACGCCCGCCCGAAGAAGCCTGCCGTAGAGTCCGTGCGCGGCCCAGCGGGTGATGGGCAAATCCGTATGAAGCGGGATCATCAGCCGTACGCGCACTCCGCTCCGGACGGCCCGTTTCAGCGCCCGCAGCATCCTGCCGTGGGGATAAAAATATCCCATGGCAAGGTCGATCGACTGTTTCGCGTTGTGGACCACCTGGCGGTAGGCCTTGCGCACCGGCCGCATCATGTTCTCCGGCCCGCTCTCCAGGAACCGCACCGTGCCCGCGCCCTTTATTGCCCCGCGAACGCGCCGCTGCCTCAGGAACAGCCTCAGCAGTGTGGACCCGGCCATGCCCCACATGCGGAAGAAGGACCGGCGCAACTGCGCGACTTCGGGCCCGATGATCTCCAGCGCGTTGTCCCTCCACGGGCGTTCATGGTTCGTGCCGCGGTAATACTCGTCGGAAATATTGAGCCCGCCGAGGTAGGCGCTCCGGTCGTCGATTAACAGCAGTTTTCTATGGTTCCGGAACGGGAAGAGGCCCTTCGAAAGGGGGTGAAACCAGCGGACCATGCCGCCGGCAACGCGAAACTCGTCCCAGAACGAATCCGGCAGGTTCCAGGACCCCCAGGAGTCCACGAGCACCCTGACCGAGACGCCGCGCTTTGCCGCATCAATGAGATGACCGAGGAACTCCCGGCCGGTCTCGTTATCGGCGACAATGTACATCTCAAGCGCGATGAACGACATTGCCCGGTCCATCGCGCCAAACATCGCGGGAAAGGCTTCAACACCGTTTTTGAGCAGCCGTACGGAAGTCATGGAAAATTCAACATACAAAAAGAGAACGGGAGACAGAGGAGCCGGGGGCCGACGCTTCTTCTTTTATTTAACTCTTTTCTTACGCTCCCTGCACAGGCATCATGCATTCTCGAAGGTGTAGTCCACCTTCATTTTCATGTCTTTTCTGAGCGTGTGGTAGACGGAGCAATACTTTTCGTGGGAAAGAGAAATTGCCCGTTCGAGCTTCTTGGCCGTGAGGCCGCTGCCCGTAACGGCAATGATCAGCTCCATGGAAGTGTAATACTGGGGAGGCGTGGGGTTCCGCTCGCCCATGATGTCCATCTTGTACGATTTTATCTCGCACTTCATTTTTTTGAGGAACGAGACCATGTCGATCGCCATGCATCCTGCAACGCTCAGGAGAAGCGTCTCGGTCGGCGAGCAGCCCCACTGCTGCTGGGCATCGTACTCCACCTCATACCCGCGGTTCGTGCGGCCGACAAAGATCAGTTCCTTGTCCCAGGTCAGGGTCGCCTTGTTCACCTGGGAGACCTTGGACTTGTACGCATCGAGTGTTTCTTCCAGCCCTGTGATTTCTTTTTCTTCCGACATGAAGTTCTCCTTACGATAAAGATGGGGTCCAGCGTCCGGAAGCAGGGGTGCACGGGGACCCTGATTCCGAACGCTGCACTCAGTATTTTGCGCTAGGGACCTTGAACTCCGAACTTTTCTCTCAAATACGTCTTCGCCTCTTCTTCCCTCCCCGCCTCCACTTTAAAGACATAGGTCTTCATCGCGGCAGGTTCAAGCCCCAGGGAAAAAGAATCGAAGGTGGCGCGAATACCGCGCGAACCGAGATAGCTCACGAGGTCCATCAACACCGTGTCGTCATACCCCATGCCGGTGTCGCTGCGGAACAGTTCAACGTACACGACATTTTCGTCCGAAGCAGGCCCCTCCGGCGCGCCCTCTTTCCAGGCATCGCCGTATTCCCAGTCCTCTTCGTTATTATTTTCATTGCCCCGTTTCATGACACAACTGAATATTAATTGACAGAGGGGACCCTGTCAAATAAAAAAATTCCGGCCAGCCCCTGACAAATATGGTTTAACACATAAATTTGGTTGACAGGGACATGGCCTTAGGCTAAAATAACATCACATGATTGAATTGTTCTTTTTTTTATTCGGGTTGGGCTTCAGCTTTCTCGTTTACCTCCTCTCGATCAGGCCCCTCGATCAGCCGAGATTCAAGAAATTCGGCTATTTTGTCTTCACGCTTATCGGGATAACAGGGACCCTTTTTCTGTTCGGCGTTCTCGTTGCCCACTTCTTAAGAAAACTCGGGATTCTCCCGCAGAATTAATGAAAGAATCCCGGCTATGTTTCGAAAAGCAACGCATCCGCAGCGGCAAACCAACGAGAGCCGTCACACCGCGAAAAAACCGGTAATATTCACTTGACTGCATCAGCGGGTTTCTTTATAGTTGGATAGTCTTATAGCCGCGATGAATAACGGAATAACAGCATGTCTTGAAAGCTTATTACGGCAAGGGAGGTCTCTATGAATAGACGTTTGTTGCACCTGTTTCTCGCAACGGGGATAGTATTGGCTTTTGTCGGCTGCAGCGATAAAAACTCGAGCCAAGCTTGCATCCACGCAGTATCGATGAACCTCGATAAGGGCAATTACAATGCCGTCCTCGAGTCATCGTGCGCCAATGCCATGCAGAAAGGCGCGGCCTATTTCGGGCTGGCGGGATTCGACATCACCCGGGTCATCAACAACTTCAGCAAGGCAGGCAGCACGAATGTGAGCACGCAGAGCGACCTCACCGTTTACATGACGGCCCTCGTGTCCAATGCAAGCGGAACCTCGATTTCCTATTTGGACGACGCGTTGCAATCCTATGACACCGTCACGACTGTCAATGACTTCACGCTGGATAATTATAGAGACGCCCAATTCTACATCAGCATGGTCGATGCCGTAAAAGCTCTTTCACTCCTGAAGGTCGTCCTTCCCAACCTTGCAACGACGGTCACCGGGTCGATCGACTTAACATGCGACCAGAACGCCAACCAGGTGCCT
>DAIDTZ010000155.1 GCA_027456925.1 Nitrospirota bacterium | reverse complement strand
CCGCGACATTGAATTTTTGATTTACCATTGACTCTATTTCGCTGATCAAGGACAGGGCATCCATCTTGTGTTCCTTTAAAAGGTACTGCTTGCTCGCGCCGTGGCTGAAGGTATCAGGAAGGCCAATGCGAACGAGCTTCTGTGCAATACCTGCTTCGGCCATCTTTTCCGCAATAATCGATCCCAGGCCGCCGACGATGGTGTGGTTTTCCATCGTGATGACGCCGTAATGGGACCGGGCGATCGAATCGAGAACAGACTGGTCGTTGAAGGGCTTCAAGGTCGAGATATGCATGTGCTGGATCGATGCGCCGCGTTTCTGGAGGACCTGGACGGCCCTCATCGCTTCTTCGGTCATGATGCCGGAGGTCAAGAGTGTGATGTCTTTCCCTTCCGAGATCACGCGTGCCTTGCCCAGCTGCATCGGGTCTGCAGCATCGAAGAGCCTCGGGATCTCGCCCCGAAGCATGCGAACATACACCGGCCCGTTGATATCCTGAATCACATCCAGAACCGTCTCTACCTCAGTCGCGTCCCCGCATTCGAGCACCGTCATGTTCGGAAGAGCCCGCATCACTGCCACGTCCTCGATCGCCTGGTGGGTCGCGCCGCCCGGCGTGGTAATGCCCGGAAGAAACCCGATCATCCGCACAGGAAGATTGGGATAAGCAACGGACATGGCGATCTGGTCGTAAGCCCGCCGGTATATGAATACAGCAAAGGTGTGCACGAAGGGAATGAACCCCTCGCGCGCGAGACCGGCTGCAAAGCTCAGCATGTTCTGCTCGGCAATGCCCATGGACAGGAACCGGTCGGGATAGGCGTCCCGGAACAGGTCGATTTCGGTGGAACTCGTGAGATCAGCCGAGAGTACGAGCACCTTCGGCTTGTTCGCGGCCCACTTGACGAGGTTCTTCGCATGGACCTTTGAGAGGATCTCCGGTCCTGCCTCTGTTTTTCCTTCAGTCTTGCGAACCGGGGGCAACGCAAGCTTCTCTCCGCACATCTTCTCGTAAGCAGCCGCGTACTGCTCCTTTTCCTGCTGCGACGTGAACCGGACATAGTGCATCTTCGGCGCCCGCGTTTTAAGAATATCGAGTCCCCTGGCCGCATCGGTATCGCACAACACCGCAACGGGACGTCCGTCGGGCGAGACTTCTCCGGCAGCCGCCAGTTTTGTAATGTCGTGTCCGTTCACGCGGAACACGCGGCAGCCGAAGGATTCAAGCCTCTTGTCGAGCGGTTCGATGTCCATGACATTGCACATCTTGCCGTCGCACTGGAAACCGTTCACGTCCACGTAAATAACAACGTTGTCCAGCATGTGAAAGGACATGGACTGGAGCGCTTCCCAAGTCTGTCCGATCTGGAACTCGCCGTCGGACATGAAGAGAATGACCCTGCCCTTCTCCTCTTTCCGCTTTCTTGCCATGGCAATGCCCGCCGCCTGGCTGATCCCCTGGCCGAGGGACCCGGTCATGGTCTCCATACCCGGAGAATGCTCGGCCCCGATCATCTCCACAGAGCTTCCGTCCTTGTTAAACTGAAGAAGTCCCTCCTCCGCCATGCGGCCTGTTTCGATAAGAGTCGCGTAAAGAACAAGCGCGTACTGGGCAGGAGAGAGGAAGAAGCGGTCATGGTCCGGACCAGGGCCGTTGAAAGAAGCGCCGGTGAAGTAATGAGGATTGTCCGTACCCGGCACCCCGGGAAAGAGTTTCGGCGCCAGAGGAGTCTCAATTTTTCCCAGGTCCATGACCTTCACGTAGAGCGTTGCCAGGATCTCAGCTGATGAGCAGGCCTGGGAGAGATATCCGCCGTTGTTTTTGATCGTATGTTCCAGCACGCGCCGCCTGATCCCGGCTGCCACACGCTTGACCTCGTCCTGCCATAATGCTTCTTCTTTTTTCTTATTTGCTGCTTTCATAGTTCTCCCAATATCGACAAAACCGTAAAAAGCCGGGATTTGCCGCAAGTGAAGGTCCGTAACGGTAGGCACACAGAGAGCAGGGAGTAAGACCTTAATAAAAATAAATGCCGTCTTTTCTCTGAGTGCTCGGCAACCTCTGTGGCTAAACGAGACTTTGCAAGACCTTCAACTCGGCGTTGATTATCACGCAAGCATGAATAGGTGTCAAGGTGAAATTGAGGAAGGATTGGCCGAGAGCAAAAAGCTCGACGTCGTTTTAACCGCTCGAGCTCATGTTCATCATCCCAAGGGGATTGGGCGAGCGCCGCTTGTAGCCCTTCTGCTGCATGACCAGATCAAGGGGCAGGCTCACCAGGTCGGCAAGGTCCGGGCTGTAACGCGAGAGCAATTCAGGTTCCACGTTTTTTAAATAGGATTTGCATTCTTCGCAGGTCTGG
>DAIDTZ010000154.1 GCA_027456925.1 Nitrospirota bacterium | reverse complement strand
ACTTTACACTTACATATGATATTTTATCATAGCTAAGAACAAAAAGATGCATTTTTCATTCCGTTCCCTGTCTCGTTAATCATTAGCATGAAATTGTCGCATTATCAGCATCTTAGCCGTGTGATAAAAACACTTAAGAAGGGAAGTATTAGGCAATGAACCGGCTAATTGTGTAAAATTTTACATAGCCGTGAATAAGGAGTAAATAGTATTGCAGTTTGCAGCATTATCATCATTTGTGTATTTACAAAAAAAACCGCTGTCTGATTGACAGCGGTCGCTTGCTTTGCTCGATTGAGGCTACTTCTTTTCCTTCTGCTCCATCTTCGACTTCAAAAGATCGCCCAGGGACCCCATGTTCTGCGGCGCGTCCTTTGTCTGCTGCTGATAGTCTTTCAAGGAGGCGGCATCTTCTTCTTCCGCCCGGCTGATCTCTGCCAGCGAGAGCGAAAGCTTTCTCTGTGCCGCGTCAACGGCCTCGACCTTCACTTCGACGGTCTGGCCTTCCTTGACCACTTCCTTGGGGTGGCTGATCCTCTTGCCGGCCCCTAATTTAGAGATATGGATAAGCCCGTCCACGCCCTCTTTCAGGGCCACGAAGGCGCCGAAGGGCGCGAGCCGGGAAACCGTGCCGGTGTGGTAGGAGCCGATGGGGAAGGCCGCCGCAACGTTCTCCCAGGGATCGGGCAACGCGTCCTTCAGGCTGAAGGAGAACCGGTTCTGCTCCCAGTCCAGCTTTTTGATGATCACTTCGACCGTCTGACCCGGGGAAAGAATATCGCCGACCTTCTCGGTCCTGGTCCAGGCGATCTCGGAGATCGGCAGCAGTCCCTCGATGCCGCCGATATCGACAAAAGCGCCGAATTTCTGGATCGACGTTACCTTCCCCGTAACTTTCGCTCCATCTTGCAGCGTTGCCTTCAATTCCTCGAATTTTCCCTGCCGCTCCTTTTCCAGGATCGGTTTCCGGGACACCACGATGTTCCGTCCGCCTTCGGTAAATTCAATGATCTTGAAGGACAGTGCGCGGCCGATGGAGTCGGAGGGCTGTTCATCCCTCCGCAGTCCCATCTGGGAAAAAGGGCAGAATGCGCGCACGGTGCCCGCGATCTTGATCTCATATCCGCCCTTCATCTCTTTGACCACCGTGCCGTCCACGGGAATGCCGTTCCGCCAGGCGTCTTCAAGCTGGCTCTGCTTGCCCGGCCCCGATCCCACCTTGGTGGTAAAGTGCATTTCATTATTTTCCGCGGAAACGAAGTAAGCGCGGACGATATCGCCTTCCTTGACCTTGAGCTCCCCCGTTTCGGTCGTCATTTCCTTTTTGTCCAGATACCCCTCGCCTTTTCCGCCGAGATCGAGGAAGATCCACTCCGCCGATATCTTCACGACTGCGGCCTCGACCATCTGGCCGGTTTCAAGCTTGCCCTGCTTTTTAAAACTTTTTTCGAACATGTCCGCAAAGCTCTCTTCGCCGCTTGTCGCATCTGTTGATTGATTGTTGGTATCCATAAAGTCCCTTTCGAATTGACTGATTTTAGCCACAGAGGCACTGAGGCACGGAGAATTCCGGATGCGTGAATCACGGGGAAATACAACCCTCGTCTACAGCCTCTCTTCACGATTTTCGTTTCGGTATCTCTGGGTCTCCGTGTCTCCGTGGCATATTTTGTGTCGTTCCCATCAGATAATACTCCGTGGCATCGGTGATCGTAACCTCCACGAACTCGCCCGGTCCGGCCTCGGTCTCGGACAGATACACCAGGCCGTCGATCTCCGGCGCCTGGGTCTGGAGCCTGCCGAGGAGCGCCATGTCCTCCATCCCGTCCACCAGCACGCGCTGGCGCGAGCCGATGAGCGCGCGGTTCTTCTTGAGAGAAATCTTTGCCTGGGCCTTCATGATCGTCCCATACCGGTCCCCGGCAACTTCCTTCGGCACGGTCTGTTTCAGACCGTACGCCCCTGTCCCTTCCTCCGGCGAATAGGTGAACGCGCCCAAATGCTCGAACTCCGCCTCCTTGACGTAGGCAAGAAGCCGCTTGAACGCCGCTTCGGTCTCGCCGGGAAAGCCCACGATCAGCGACGTCCTGAGCGCAATGCCCGGGACCCGCTTCCGGAGCTGATCGATCGTTTTTCTGATGTCCCCGGCCGTGCCGCGGCGGTTCATGGCGCCAAGCACCCTGTCGTCAAAATGCTGGATCGGGATGTCGAGGTACTTGCAGATCTTTTCCTCATCAGCCATCACGGCCATAAGCTCTTTGCTGATCCTGCCGGGATAGGCGTACATGAGCCGCACCCACGCGATGCCCCGGACATGGGCCAATTGTTTCAGGAGCCCGGCAAGATCGATGTCGTTGTCGCGATAGGCCGTCGAGTCCTGGGCCAGAAGAATAAGCTCCTTCGCCCCTTCATGCACAAGACGGCGCGCCTCGTCCACAATCGACGCCGCGGGCCTGCTTTTGAAATTCCCGCGAATGATCGGGATGGCGCAATAGGAACACCGGTTGCTGCAACCCTCGGCGATCTTGAGGTACCGGTAATGCGCCGGCGTCGTGCTCAGGCGCGGCAAACCGTAGACCATCGTCGGCTCTGATACGTCGCATACTTGTTCTTTCCTGCCGAGCGCCTGCGTGCAGATCTCGCCGATCCGGCCGATCTCACCCGTGCCGATCACGGCATCGGCCTCGGGAAGTTCCTTTAAAAGGTCTTCCTTGTACCGCTGGGCCAGGCAGCCCGCGATGATGACCTTGGCGCATTTACCCTCGGTCTTCATCTTTGCTGCGTCGAGGATCGCCTCAATAGACTCCGCCTTGGCGGACTCGATGAACCCGCACGTGTTTACAACGATGACGTCGGCTTCGCGCTGGTCGTTCGTGAGCTCGAAGCCAGAGCCTGCGAGCACGCCGAGCATCTGCTCGGCGTCCACCTGGTTCTTGGGACAGCCGAGGCTGATCATTCCTATTTTGTGAGATTTCTTTGTCACTGAGTGGAGCCCTCTCCGGC
>DAIDTZ010000153.1 GCA_027456925.1 Nitrospirota bacterium | reverse complement strand
GTGTCTGGTGACGATGTTATAACCTACAAGTACAAGGTTGACAGCGGGGCCTATTCAGCGGAAACAGCGGTTGCAGCTCCGATCGTAATCGAGGGTCTTTTGGACGGGAGCCACACCGTATCGGTTGTGGGAAAAGACAGCATCGGCAATTGGCAGACCGACGTTTTCGCCACGATCGTAGGCTGGAGCGTGGACACCCAACCGCCGGTTTTGACGCTCAGCGCTTTGGCGAACAACGCCTATACCAACAACCCGACGTTGAACATCGCCGGAACTGCTGCGGACAACACGGCTGTTCAGAGCGTCACGATCAACAGCGCGGATATCGTTGTGAACGCCGATGGCGCATTCAGCCACGTAATCACGCTGGCAACGGGAACAAACACGCTCACGACCATCGCTTTTGACACAGCAGGGAACACTGCAATCGATATGCGGACGATCATCCTTGACCAGACAGCGCCGGCAATAACAATCACCGGTCCAATGGACAACAGTGTGACAAACGACATGATGACTGTGGTAACGGGAACGGTTGATAAACCCGCAAAGGTCGCTATCGCGGTCAATAACAACGCGCCGGTCCCTGCAACGATGACGGGGACCGCCTTTAGCAGCGAGGTCGCGCTCGCTTACGGTCTAAATACGATCCGGGTATCCGCAACGGACCGCGCGGGAAACACGGGCTCTGCCAAGCGCACCCTCATCTTCGACAACGCAAGTCCGACGCTCTCAGTAACGAACCCGGCCCAGGATATCGCAACGAACCTATCGAGCCTGTTGCTGAGCGGGATAGTGGCCGACCTTACCGGCATCACGGTGACCGTCGCCTGCGACGGGACCACCTATACGCCCGCGGTAACGGACGGCGCGTTTCGGCAGCAGATCGACTTTACGACGGAGAAGACCTACATCATCGCGGTCACTGCCGCCGATTCGGCAGGAAACATCACGACGATTCTGAGGAACGTCGTATACGAGATCACGCCGCCAGTGGTCACCATCAATGCCCTGACCACGCCGACGAACAACAGTCAGCAACTCATCGGCGGGACCATGGACCTCGGGTCAACAGTGACAATGAACTGTCCTACGGCGATTGCGGGAACAGTAAGCTACCCCACGGCAACGACGTGGCAGGCAGTGCTTGCGGATATGCAGGAGGGGACGAACGTCGTGACCGTAACGGCAACGGATGAGGCAGGAAACGAATCGTCTCCGGTGACGGTCTCCCTTGTCCTGGATATTCACGCGCCGATAACCGCGGCAAGCCCGGCAGCAGGGACGTACAACATCGCGGTCATGGCGTCGCTCACCACGAATGAGCCGGCAACGACCTACTACACCGCGGACGGGACGGCCCCCTCATCTGCTTCTCCGGTCTATGCCGGTCCGATCATGATAAACGCTTCGACAATGGTAAAATTCTTCTCCGTCGATCCCGCGGGAAACCGCGAGACGGAAAAGAGCGCGGTTTACACGATCAACAGCGACATCACGCCGCCGTTCACGAACATGACCGTCAGCAGTCCGAATTACACCGCGCCGGGCGGCACGCTCTACGTCACGGGTGCGACCGTGTTTACGCTCTCCGCAACCGACGCCCAGTCGGGCGTGGCCAGGACCGAATACCGGATCGACAACAACGCCTGGATTGCCTACAGTGCGCCGTTTGCCGTCGTCGGCGTGGGAAGCCGCACAATCGGGTATCGCAGCATTGACAACCGGAACAACATCGAGACCGGGAAGACCCGCGTTGTCGTTATCGACAATACGCCGCCTGTATCAACGCTGAGCGCCGACGGCTCCGGGTGCCATGAGGACGGCAAATCCACCCTCGATGTCACGACGAAGATCTCGATTACGGCCTCCGATACGGAAAGCGGAGTTCAGACGACCACATACAGCATCGACGGAGGATCGTGGATCGCCTATAGCGGGCCATTCACGCTTGCCGGGTATTCTGATGGCATGCACACGGTCAGCTACCTTTCGACGGACAACGTAGGGAATATCGAGGGCGTAAAAAACACTATCGTGAAAATCAGCAGAAAGAAGACCTCCCTCATCTATACCGGAGCGGTATTTCTGCCGCAAGGAAGGGCCGCCATCCTGACCGCAATGCTGAAGGTGGATGGCATGAAATCACCCAAAGGGGAATTGATTTCTTTTACGCTCGGCAACGGTCCAAGCATCCAATCCTGCACGGGGATGACGGATGCGCGTGGAAATGCCGGTTGCACCATAAATCCCGTGACAATGCCGCTCGGCCCTGTCGCGCTCAAAATAGTCTTCAACGGCGATGAAATTTATGCTCCGACGACGAACAACAAAAATGCCACGGTCTTCGCATACCCGTCCGTTGGATCGTTTGTCATCGCAGACCGCGACGCGGTGGTAAACAGGTCAGTGACGTTCTGGGGCGCACGGTGGGCGAAGGACAATTCCCTGAGCAACGGCACGGCACAAACTTCCTTTAAAGGATTTGCTGATTCGTTAGATACGCCGCCAGACTGCGGTGGAGCATGGACCTCCGGTCCGGGGAACAGCCCTATGCCGCCGCGCAGCATCCCGACCTATATGGCCGTGGTCGTATCTGACGACATCGCGAACTCGCGCCAGATGTTCCGGGGGAATATCCAGGAGATCGTTATTGTGAAAACCAACTCCGGCTATGGGCCTGATCCAGGGCACAGCGGCATCGGAACGATGATCGGCGTCCTTTGCCAGCAGGAAAAACAGGAGGATGAGGAACGATAAATCAGAGAAATCGCAGCAAAATATAGGGAATCCCCGATTGTTTTTTTGATTGCCTGATGGTATTTTCTTTTCAAGCGTCATTGCCGTCTTTGACCGCAAGGTACGCTCAGCAGGTAAAATGCAGGCATAAGCAAAAAAATAAACATAAAAGAGGTGCTTCGACGTGAATGGAGAAAAAGTTCTTATAATTGACGATAACCAGCTGACAAGGGACGTGCTCAAAAGAATGCTCGAAGTCGAAGGCTTCAGCGTGACGTGCTGCGAGGACGGAAGGTCCGCCATTGCTCTGGCGAAAGAGATGAAATTCAAGACCTTTCTTATAGATTATCGCATGCCCGGCATGAACGGCGATGAAGTGACTGTACAGCTGCGCAGGTCATATCCCGAAGCATTCATCATCGGGTTCAGCATGGAGCACAAAGACCGGGCCTTCCTGGCAGCCGGAGCAAATACCTTTCTATTCAAAGATGATATAGATGAACAACTTTGTTCTCTCCTGAAGGCCGGCAGGCCTGGCCTGTCTCTTGCGCGATAACCCGGGCCACGGGAAATTTTCCTTGCCGAAATCACGGTCTTGCTCCAGAGTCCGGGGTCCCGAACCTCAACAGGACAGTTGCTTATCTTCTTAATTCTGTATAAGGGAAATCGAAGCAAAATACAGGGTTTCCCCGATTGTATTTGCTTGTCCGAAATGTTAGGCTACGCCGACTATCAGCAGGCTGCAGGCTGCTGCCTCTGACAAAATACTTTGTTCTTTCCCGGCAACTCCCGTTATGTGATCAATCACTCAATCAAAGAAAGCGCATCATCATGCAAGAAGACGAGGCACGGAAACAAGAAAGGCGCGAAACAATCAAGCTGAAAGCTGCGTAGTGCAAAATGAGCGGGAAAGATTAACCCTGCATTTTCCTAGGAGCAACCACATGGTGTTGAAAGAAGTAAGAGCTTTTGTCGAGGATCCCAAGCAAGAGATGTCAGCTGAGGAAAGAAATCTGTTTCTCTCGGCCAGGCTCGTTCAAGCTCCCTATTCGACGATGTCTATCGTCCGCATCGATCGCATGGAGACCGCTGCGAAGGGCTGGTGGATCACCTATAAAACAGCTTCCTCTTCCTCGTGACAAAGGCCGCTGAAAAGAAACGAGGCCCTGACAGGCTGCTCAGGTCATACGGATTGTGCGCGTGCCGGACGTAATCCCGGTTCTTGATCGACCCCGTTACCCCCAGCCGCGAATCCGGTTGCCGCTAGAGGCCGGCATTGCACGGCCGCCCGTACCCACCTGGTTACGCGAGAAGCAAAATCCGCTCTGGACAATTCCTCTATCTCATCGGGGGGCCGCGTGAGACAAAAGGGACCGATGCTTTATCCCTGACATTCTTGTTGATGGTAAGGATTGACTTCCCTCCTGTGTGTTTACTGCGGTTTTTTTAACAACCTGCTGGAAATCGTGATATAATCTGCCGTTACTGGGAACCATTGTCAGACGTACTCTAGAGAACAGGTGAAAAATCGATGATGGCGGGCAGCGGGAAAAGCACGTTGATGCAATTGTTCAATCCCGATAACTATGTTTTTACCGTGCACGCGGAAGCATCGCTGCTCGTGGGGGCGGCGATTGCCGTTCTGGGGCTGTACGTTCTTATCAGAGCGCAAGGGTCGCGCAGCGGCGCGATCTTCTGGTTCTTCACGCTGTGCATCAGTCTTTGGCTTGCTGCATTTGGCGTGGTTTACGCGAGTCTCTTTGAACCGGAGGCTCTTTTTTGGGTGCGAATTGCACAAATAGGGGTTACCTTCACCCCTGCCGCAGTCTTGCTTCTCGCATCCACGGTCGTTCAGCGGCCGCGTCAATTTCGAACGCTCATCAAGGCCAGCGTTGCCGCTTCCACGTTTTTCTGCCTGGGCGCTCTGTTCACGGACCGGCACATCACGGGACTGTACCATTACTTCTGGGGGTATTACCCGCGGTTCGGACCGCTCGGCGTCGCATTCCTCGTTTATTTCTTTGCCGTAAGTATGTATGTTGTGCGGCTTTTCTGGATCGAATACCGGATCAGCACGAATGAAAAGCGCAGGAGGAGACTAAAAGGACTGCTTATCGCGTTCAGCATCGGATATCTGGCCTCCGTGGATTTCCTTCTCGCTTTTGGCGTGCCGTTCTATCCGATCGGTTACATCCCCATGATGCCCTTTTTATTCATAACCGCCTATGTGGTCACGCGATACAAGCTCATCGATGTCACGCCGGAGCTGGCATC
>DAIDTZ010000152.1 GCA_027456925.1 Nitrospirota bacterium | reverse complement strand
GCAAAGCCGCAAAGGCGCAAAGGGTACCTTGACTCAAAATCTTTTTTTGATGTAAAACCAAGCAGTGACTAAGATCTTCTTGGCGTCTTTGCGGCTTTGCGCGAAATATTCCTGCATTTTAATAAGAATTTGCTTCATACTGACTAAGAGAGGGTGGAGTAACAACGGATGAGCATTCTTGATTGCATCGGCAACACGCCGCTCGCGCGGCTGGACAGGATCAACCCCAACCCCAAGGTGAGGCTCTTTGCCAAACTCGAAGGGAACAACCCCGGCGGGTCCGTGAAGGACCGGATCGCCTGGTACATGGTGAAGGCCGCCGAGGAGGAAGGCAGGCTTTCGAACGGCTCGACCATCCTCGAGGCAACGTCGGGAAACACCGGCATCGGGCTTGCCATGGTCGGCACGGCAAAAGGCTACAAGGTCAAGCTCGTGATGCCCGAGTGCGTGAGCATGGAGCGGAGGAAGATTCTCGAGGCCTTCGGCGCCGAGCTCATCCTGAGTCCCGGCAAGGAAGGGACCGACGGCGCGATCCGCTTGGCGCACAAGATCTACGACGAGCACAAAAAGGGCTACTTCATGCCGAACCAGTTCGACAACCCGGCGAACATCAAGGCCCATTACGAGACAACGGGAAAAGAGATCTACGAGCAGACCAAAGGCGAGGTCTCCGTCTTTGTCGCGGGCATGGGCACCAGCGGCACGCTCATGGGCGCGGGCAAAAGGCTGAAGGAGTACAACAGCTCGATCACCATCCTCGGCGTGGAGCCCAACCTCGGGCACAAGATCCAGGGCCTCAAGAACATGACCGAGGCGATCGTTCCGAAGATCTTCAACCCCAAAGCGCTTGACGAGAAATGGAACGTCATGGATGACGACGCGTTCACGACCACGCGCAGGCTGGCGCTCGAAGAGGGCCTGTTCGTGGGCATGAGCAGCGGAGCGGCCATGTGGGCTGCGATCAAAAAAGCAAAAGAGATGAAGGACGGCACGATCGTCGTCATCCTGCCCTACCGTGGAGACCGGTACTTGAGCACAGCCCTGTTCACCTCGGTCTGCGCCCAGTGCCCGCCGTGAAGCAACTCCGAAATCGCGGGGTCCTGGGGTCAGGTCCATACTGTTGGACTTTTGTTTAAACTTCTGCTAAGCTCCTTTTTATGGCGCGTCCCTTACGTATAGAATACCCCGGCGCGGTATATCACATCACCAATCGGGGCAACGATAAAAAAGCCGTATTCAAAGATGACCAGGACCGAGAGACATTTCTCAAAATCCTTGCCTTCGTCAACAAACGCTACCACTGGCTTTGTCACGCTTACTGTCTCATGGACAACCATTACCACCTCCTGATAGAAACGCCGGATGGAAACCTTTCCCTCGGCATGAGGCAGTTAAATGGTGTTTATACTCAGGCCCGGAACAAGCGCCATAACAAAACCGGACACCTTTTTCAGGGGAGATACAAGGCCATCCTTATTCAAAAGGATACACACCTTCTTGAAGTCTGCCGCTATGTGGTCCTAAATCCAGTCCGCGCCAGAATGGTAGAAGAGCCCGAAGATTGGAGATGGTCAAGCTACCGGGCCACAGGGGGAAAATAAGCGGCCCACCCGTGTCTTACTACGGACTGGGTACTCGGACAATTCAGCCGAACAAGAGGCAAGGCAGAGAAAGAATATCGCCAGTTTGTGAAATGGGGGATTGGCAAGGAAACCATCTGGAATGAGATTAAGGGCCAGGCCCTTCTCGGCGAAGATGATTTTGTTGAGAGTTTAGCCGATCATCTTAGAAGGCATAAAGATATTCCGGAGATACCCAAGAGCCAGCGTTACGCCAACAGACCAACACTTGAAAAAATATTCAGTCAGGGTGTATTGGACGACAAGCGTAAGCGGGACAGAAGAATTGCCGATGCTGTCGAGAAGTATGGATATACTCAGCGTTCAATCGCGGATCACCTCGGCGTGCACGCCACCTATGTGAGCAGAATTTTGTGCGGACACTGCAAAAGGTAAAGAGTATGGACCTGACCCCAAGAAGTTTAGATATCACTCCCGAGCCGGGCCTTAAAGTCGAACTCACGACCTGGGAATACGGGCCGGTTGCCGAAATCCTGCATATCGGTCCCTATGCAGAAGAAACGCCTACGATCGAAAAACTGCAGGCATTCATTAGCCAGCAGGGCTACGAGATCATCGGGTTTCACGAGGAAGAGTATGTAAAGG
>DAIDTZ010000151.1 GCA_027456925.1 Nitrospirota bacterium | reverse complement strand
CGTAAAAAGTCCCCAGTGCTGTCATTGCGAGGAGCGGAGCGACGCGGCAATCTCGATTTATCAGGCAGATACGAACTACGAGATTGCTTCGCTACGCTCGCAAAGACGGCTTTTCTGTCTTTTTACGAATGCGTCAATATTGTCCGACTTTTTACAAATGCATCACAGTTGTGCCAATGATTTTTGCTCAATTTTCACGGGGATCTTTTTCTCGATTTCCCGCAAAGCGGCCGTGAGCGCGTCCCGCCGTTTTCCCGCAAGGTAGGTTTGCCTGAACGTTTCACGGTTCTTTTCAAAATCTCCGGGCCTGGCTTTCGGGTTTTGCTGCTTGTAGGCTGCAGCCAGTTCGGCGTCCGTCACCGTCACTCCGTCCTTGATCAGATTTTCCATTTTTTGGCGCAGAAGGAATTCCCGCTGGCTGGCCTCAAAGGCGGCCGGCGTCATGTTGATCCGGTCCAGGATCCGGTCATACGCTCTCTTGTCGAATTTACCGTCCACGGAAAAAGCCGGCATCCTCATGATTGCCGCCTGAAGTTCTTGATCGCTCACGCGCAGCCCGATCCGCTCCGCTTCGTCGATCATCAGCCGGTTCACGATCAATTCCTGGAGCGCCTGGGACTTCAGGCTCTTTGCGATCGTGTCGTTGAACTTGTCCTTGAGCAGATCCTTGTAATTATCGGCCAAATTGCGGTAGGCCCGGTTCACCTCCTCCATCGTGATCACCGTATTGCCGACCTTGGCCGCGCGTTCGCCTCCCCCGCTCGATGGATAGATCCCGAAGAAGAGAAAGGTCACGGTGACGAGTCCGATAATGACCCACATCATCCAGCCCATATGTTTCCTGATTTGTTCCAGCATGTAAATTCCCCCCTACAATAGTTTTTATGGACAACGTTAGTGCTTTATTCGCTCAGTTTCTTCTTGAGCAACTGATTTACCAGGTCCGGGTTCGCCTTGCCCTTGCTCGCCTTCATCACCTGGCCCACAAAAAAGCCGAACAGCTTTTCTTTCCCTGCCTTGTAGTCGGCAGCCTGGCTGGGATTGGCCTTGATCACGTCGGCGATGATCTGTTCAATGGCGCCGGAGTCCGAAACCTGGACGAGGCCCTGTTCCTGAACAACGGTTTCTGCATCCTTGCCCGTCTTGTACATCTCCTCGAACACGGTCTTGGCAATCTTGGTGCTGATCACCCCGTCGTTGATCATCTTGATCATGCCGGCGAGCCGGTCCGGTCGGATCGGGCAATCCTCGATCTCCTTGCCTTCCCCGTTCAAGAGACGCATGAGCTCGCCCATCATCCAGTTCGATACGACTTTCGGTTGTCCCGAAAGTCTGACCGACTCCTCGAAGTAGGCTGCCAGCGCCCTGCTTTGGGTCAGCATGTCCGCGTCATATTCGGGGACACCGTAGTCCTTCACGAACCGGTCCCGCTTGGCATCGGGTAATTCCGGAATGGTTTTGGCAATTTCCGCGACGGTTTCCTTTGCAACGACGATGGGCACCAGATCGGGTTCCGGAAAATACCGGTAGTCATGGGCCTCTTCTTTGCTCCGCATCGAAAAGGTCACGCCCTTGGACGAATCAAAGAGCCTTGTCTCCTGGATCACCTTGCCGCCCTCATCGAGGATCTGCGCCTGGCGCTTGATCTCGTATTCGAGCGCTTTTTGGACATACTTGAAGGAGTTGACGTTCTTGACTTCCGCCCGGGTGCCGAATTCCGTGGAGCCCACAGGCCGGATCGACACATTGGCGTCGCACCGGAAGTTGCCCTTTTCCATGTCCGCGTCCGACACTTCGATGTAGCGCAGGATGGAGCGAAGTTTTTTCAGGTACTCTGATGCCTCCTCCGCCGTGCGGATGTCCGGCTCGGACACGATCTCCATGAGCGGAGTTCCCGCGCGGTTCAGGTCCACGAGGCTCGCGCCGCTCTCGGCCTGGTGCAGGTTCTTGCCAGCGTCCTCCTCGAGATGGATCCGTGTAAGGCCGATGCGTTTGATCTTGCCGTCGACGACGATCTCCACATACCCGCGCTCGCACACGGGAAGTTCGTACTGCGAGATCTGGTACCCTTTGGGAAGGTCGGGGTAGAAATAATTCTTCCGTGCGAACCTGCTGTAAGGGCTGACCGTACAGTGCGTTGCGAGGCCGGTCTTGACGATGTACTCCACCGCCTTTTTATTCAGCATTGGCAGCACGCCCGGCATGCCGATACAGACGGGGCAGGTACGCGTATTGGCTTCCTCGCCGAACCGCGTCTCGCACCGGCAGAATATTTTCGTATTGGTCTGGAGCTGGGCATGCACCTCAAGCCCGATGACTGCCTCGTATTTCATGGTTCATCCTCGTCGTTTTGTAGTATCCCTTGACCCGTGCTGCTTGACCCTTGCCCCTGAAGTTACAGCTTTGCCCTTTTCTTATGCCATTCCGTCGCCTGCTCGTAGGCAAAGGCCGCATGCAGGATCGCTTCCTCGTCAAAGTGCTTGCCGAGCAGCTGCAGCCCGATGGGCAGGTTGCTTGACGTAAACCCGCAGGGGATCGAGATTCCCGGGATGCCCGCAAGGTTCACGCTGATCGTAAAGATGTCGGACAGATACATCTGGAGCGGGTCAGACGACTTTTCGCCGATCTTGAACGCAGCCGTGGGCGCCGTCGGCGTGGCGATCACGTCCACGGCTTTGAACGCCTCGTCGAAGTCGCGCTTGATCAGGGTCCTGACCTGCTGTCCCTTCTTGTAGTAGGCATCGTAATATCCGGCGGAGAGCGCATAGGTGCCGAGCATGATCCTGCGCTTCACTTCAGGCCCGAATCCCTCGGCGCGCGACTTCATGTACATATCCATCAGGTCCTTCGGTGATTGCGTGCGGTAGCCGTACTTCACGCCGTCGTAGCGCGCAAGGTTCGATCTTGCCTCGGACGTCGCGAGAATATAGTACGTGGCCACGGCATAGTCCGTATGCGGGAGCGAGACCTGCACTACTTTTGCGCCGAGCCCCTCGAGGGTTTTGACGGCATCTCTTACTGCCTTCTCCACCGCCGGGTCCATGCCCTCGATAAAGTACTCCTTCGGCAGGCCTACCTTCATCCCCTTGACGTCTTTCTTGAGCGCCTTCGTATAATCCGGCGACGGAATATTCGCTGACGTGGAATCCCGTTCATCGTGGCCCGAGATAACATTCATCAAAAGCGCGGCGTCAATGACGTCTTTTGTGATCGGGCCGATCTGGTCGAGGGACGACGCGAATGCCACAAGCCCGAAGCGGGAAACTCTCCCATAGGTAGGTTTAAGCCCCACAACGCCGCAGCACGACGCGGGCTGCCGGATCGATCCGCCCGTGTCCGAGCCCAATGATCCGATACATTCGCCTGCGGCAACGGCAGCTGCCGAACCGCCGCTCGATCCTCCGGGGATCCGTTCGAGGTCCCAGGGATTTCTCGTGATAAAGAACCCTGAATTCTCCGTCGAGGACCCCATGGCGAACTCATCCATGTTGGGCTTGCCGCACAGAACATACCCGGCCTGTTTCAGGTTCCGGACGACCGTGGCATCATAAGGCGGCACAAAGTTCCCGAGGATTTTCGATGCGCAGGTGGTCTTGATGCCGTCGGTGCACATGTTGTCCTTCACCGCGATCGGAATGCCGAGAAGCGGCGACGACGTATCGCCGGCCTTGATGCGCTTGTCCGCTTCCCGGGCCTGGGCGCGCGCGACCTCTTCCGTGACCGTGATATAGGCCTTGACCTTCCCGTCCACGGCCTTGATCCTGGACAGGACCGACTCGGTAATGGCCTCGGACGTGGTCTCGCCTTTTTTCAGCATGTCATGCAATTCATGGATCGTCAGCTGATAAAGCTCCATTATTTCTCCTTCACCCTGTTGTTTTCGTCCACGAGCACGATCTTGGGTTTAAAGGTCTTGAGTTCCTCTTCATTGAAGTACTCGTAACAGAAGACGATGACCTTGTCCCCTTTTACGCCTTTGCGGGCAGTGGGGCCGTTCAATACCATTTCCCCGGCCCCCCGCTTTCCCGGGATCACGTAGGTCTCGAACCGTTCGCCGTTATTCAGGTTCGACACGCTCACCTGCTCATAAGGAAGCATGCTTGCGGCTTCAAGAAGCAAGGGATCAACGGTCAGACTGCCCTCATAGTCGAGGTTCGAGTCCGTCACAATCGCCCGGTGGATTTTTGATCGAAGCATTAATCTGAACATTGTTCTCCTTATACAAGAGATAAGGATCATGGGTCAAGCAGTGATGAGGTGCTCCTGACTCCTGACTCCTGACTCCTGACTCTACTCGATAATCTTCGGCACTTTGTAATGCCCTGCTGCCTTGTCCGGCGCATTGCTGAGCGCCCGTTCCTGGGAGAGACTCTCCCCCGGCACGTCATCTCGCATCACATTGTTGATGTCCAGCACATGGGACGTGGGTTCCACGCCTTTCGTGTCCAACTCTCCCATTTTCTCCACATAGGTCAGGATGTTCGAGAGCTGGTCCATCAGCTTTTCCTTTTCCTGCTCCGACAGTTCCAGCCTGGCGAGCTTGGCCACGTTTTCGACTTCCTGTTTTGTAATTTTCATCGTAATTAAACCCTCTATCTTGCCACTGAGGCACGGAAACACAGAGTAGGATCTTGAACATGAATCTTGAATTTTGATTTCTCTGAGACTCTGTGGCTCTGCGGCTAAAGAATCATATCACTTCCAGATTCGCAAACTTCACGGAAAGCGTCTTCACCCCATGTCCGGGGAAACTCACGCTGATCTTGAGATCATCTCCCGCGCCTTCCGAACGCTGCACCGTGCCGAGACCGAATTTTGCGTGCCGCACGACAGCGCCTTTGTAGTATCGATCTCCTCCCGTTTTCGCTGCAGGAGGAACGGCAACCGGCAGCACCGGCGCTTCTTTTCGCGCAGAGGCGAAGGTGGCATTTTCCCAGGGCACCCGGTCGCGGAAGGAATAGGTCGCCGTTGAATCCGTTCCGGAAAATTCCATGGCTTCCCGCGGGATCTCCTGCAAAAAACGCGACATCAGGTTGGACTGCGGATAGCCGTACAGCCTGCGTTCCAGCGCATGGGTAAGGACGAGACGTTCCTTTGCCCGCGTGATGCCCACGTAGCAGAGACGGCGCTCTTCCTCCAGTTCCTCTTCGCTCTCGACGGACCGGGAATGGGGAAAGAGCCCTTCTTCCATGCCCGCCATGAACACCACGGAAAATTCCAGCCCCTTGGCATTATGCAGGGTCATAAGCGTTACCGAGTCCCTGTTCCCGCGGCCGCTGTCCGCGGCGGTCTGCTGTTCGAGGTCGGTAATGAGCGCAACCTGATCGAGGAATGCGGCAAGCGACGCATCGCGGTTCTGTTCCTGGAAATCCTCGGTAGCGGTCATCAGTTCGTTCAGGTTTTCAAGGCGTATCCGCGATTCAATGGTCTTTTCCTCTTCGAGAGCAGCGCCGTACCCGCTCTCCTGGATCACCCTCCGGACCAGGTCTGTAATGGTCAGCGATCCGAGATCAGCCCGCATCCGCTCCATCATGGCGGTGAATTCCTTGAGCTTCCTTTTTGCCGACGGCGTAACGTCGCTCGTATCAGCGTTTAACACGGCCTGGTACAGGAGAACCCCTGCTTGGGCCGCGGCCCGTTCCAGCTTATCCATCGTCGTATCGCCGATGCCGCGCGCGGGAACGTTGATGATCCTTCGCAGGCTGACGATGTCCGCGGGGTTTTGAAGCACCCGCAGATAGGCAATGATGTCCTTGAGCTCCTTGCGGTCGTAGAATCTGAGACCGCCGAAAATCCGGTACGGCACCCCGGAGTTGCGAAGGCCGTCCTCAAGTGCCCGCGACTGGGCGTTCGTGCGGTACAAGACCGCGATCTGGCGAAGACTCCTGCCCTCATCCGTTTCCTGCTGAATGGTCCGGCAGATAAAGCGCGCTTCGTCCTTTTCGTCAAACGCCTTGTAACACCGTATTTTATCACCGCCGCGTTTTTGCGTCCAGAGCTCCTTGGCTTTCCTGCCGAGATTGCGGGCAACCACCGCTCCGGCGGCGCCGAGGATGTTCTGGGTCGAACGGTAGTTCTGCTCCAGCTTGATCACCTTTGCGGCCGGATAATCCTTTTCGAAGTTCAGAATGTTCGATATATCGGCGCCGCGGAAACGGTAGACGCTGGTCGTCGTCTCCCACCATGCAGAGGTTCGCGCGCTTTGCCGTCAGCAGCCGGACAAAACGGTACTGGGCATGGTTCGTGTCCTGGTACTCGTCGATCAGAATATGGTGAAACATCCCCTGGTAGTAGCCGAGCACGTCCTGATGCTGTTCAAAGAGCTTCACCGTGAGCATGAGCAGGTCGTCGAAATCGAGCCCGTCGGACTCCTTGAGCTTTTCCTCGTAGAGCGAATAGGTCCGGGAAACGGCTTCCTCGAACCCGAAATGGCTGCTCGTCTTATCATAGTGAGCAGCATCGACAAGGTTGTTCTTGAGGCTGCTGATTCGTGCGCTGATCGCCCGCGGCTGATACTGCTCGCCGTCGATCCGCAAGTCCGACATGCAGGCCTTGATGAGCGAGGAGCGGTCCGTCTCATCGTAAATGACGAAGGTCCGCTTATACCCCAGGCGGTCCGCATGCTGCCGCAGGATCCGGACGCAGGCAGAGTGGAAGGTGCTGATCCAGAGCCGGTTGAGCGGCACATCGATCAGCCGCTCGACCCGTTCCCGCATCTCGCTTGCTGCCTTGTTCGTAAAGGTCACCGCAAGAATGTTGCTCGGGTCCACGTTTCGCTCGCGGATCAGGTGCGCGATCCTGCAGGTGATCACCCGCGTTTTCCCGCTGCCCGCTCCGGCCAGGATCAGAAGCGGCCCGTCGCCGTACAGGACGGCTTCGCGCTGAGGCGGATTTAAATTGTCGATATAATCCATGATAACTGCATGGGAGCCAGAAGACAGGAACCGGAATTCAGGAGAACTTATCCCGACTCCTGACTCCTGACTACCGCCTTTCATTCCACGGTTACGCTTTTCGCCAGATTTCGCGGCTGGTCGACATCCGCGCCCAAGAGCACTGCAATGTGGTATGCAAGGAGCTGAAGCGGAATGGACATCAGGATCGGCATGAGCAGCTGGTTCGTGGCCGGGATGGAGATCGAATGGGTGACCCGCTTCGCGATCTCCGTATCCCCCTCGGTCATGATCGCGATCACGATCCCGCCCCGCGCTTTGACCTCTTCGATATTCGCCAGGATCTTGTCGTACACGCCGTTCTTCCCCGCCAGCACCACCACCGGCATCTTCTCGTCGATGAGCGCAATGGGCCCGTGCTTCATCTCGCCCGCGGGATATCCCTCGGCGTGGATGTACGATATTTCCTTCAGTTTGAGCGCCCCTTCGAGCGCTATGGGGAAATTCGGTCCCCGCCCGAGGTAGAGGAAGTCGTTCGCCTTGAAATAATGCTTGGCGATCTGTTCGATGTGTTCATTCGCTTCCAGGCAGCGTTCCACGAGCGTGGGGACATGCACCAGATCAACGAGCCGTTTTTTCACGCTGTCCGTCGAGAGCGCCCCGCGCAGGCTGCCGAAGAAAAGGCCGAAGAGATAGAGGGCCGTCAGCTGGGCGGTAAAAGCCTTGGTCGACGCAACGCCGATCTCGGGGCCGGCATGGGTGTAGATCACGCCGTCGGCCTCCCGGCTCACGGTCGAGCCAACAACGTTGCAGATGGCGATGACCGTGGCGCCGCGCTTCTTTGCCTCGCGCATGGCCGCCAGGGTGTCCGCGGTCTCGCCGGACTGGGTGATGGCGATGAACAGGTCGTCCTTGCCCACGAGCGGGCTCCTGTACCGGAACTCCGACGCGATATCGACTTCCGTCGCGATAGACGCAAGCTCCTCGAACATATACTTGCCCACAAGCCCGGCGTGCCACGACGTGCCGCAGGCCACGATGAATATTTTTTTTGTTGCCTTCAGCCGCTCGTAGGCAGGACCGATCTCTTCGAGATGAATAACGCCCGTGTCCTGGGAGAACCTGCCCCGGATGGTGTCCATAATGGCGCGTGGCTGCTCGTAGATCTCTTTCAGCATGAAGTGGCGATACCCGCCCTTCTCAGCCATGATCGGGTTCCACATGACGCGGGTAACCTCACGGGTCAGCTCGGTACCCTTGAGGTCGGTGATCCGCACTCCTTCAGGGGTGAGGATGGCCATTTCGTCGTCATTCAGGAACAGCACGTCCCGGGTGCGGTGCAGGATAGCGGGGATATCGGAGGCAAGGAAGAATTCCCCCAGGCCGAGGCCGACCACAAGCGGACTCCCTTTTCGCGCGCCGACCACAACGTCGGGGTCCCGTTCGTCGATGACCGCGATGGCGTAGGCGCCTTCCAGATGCTTGGCAGCCTCGCGCACCGCTTCTTCCAGGGCCAGGCCTTTCTGCGCGATGCTGTCGATCAGGTGGGCGATCACTTCCGTGTCCGTTTCGGACTGGAACACGCGGCCCTGCGCTGCAAGGTCCTTTTTGAGGGCCACATAGTTCTCGATGATGCCGTTATGCACAAGCACAATGCTGCCTGCGCGGTGCGGATGGGCGTTCTCTTCCGAGGGACGGCCATGGGTGGCCCAGCGGACATGCCCCACCCCGATCTTGCCGGTCAACGTTTCGTTTCTGAGCAGCGCTTCGAGGTTCTGGAGTTTGCCAACGGCCCTGCGGACTTCGAACTTGCCGTCCTGGAGCACGGCCACGCCCGCCGAATCATAGCCGCGGTATTCCAGCTTCTTCAGCCCCTCGATAAGGATCGGGACCGCCGTTTCTTTTCCAATATAACCGATAATTCCGCACATGAGTTTTTGCTGCGCTCCATCTCAAATTGGAAATTTTATCAATTCCCGATGTTTTTTAACGCTTCTTCTGCTTCATTTTTCTTCTGCGGCTCGCAAAGCCGTCCCGGATTTCCTGGGGCGCGCGGACGAGATCGCGGCGCGCTTCGCGGCGCAATCGCGCGGGCATTTCGCGCGCCTGCGGCCCACGCTGGAACGTCTGGCGCGGACGCGGCGGCTCGGCGTCGTATCCAATTT
>DAIDTZ010000150.1 GCA_027456925.1 Nitrospirota bacterium | reverse complement strand
GAATTGGGAATTAGGAGTGGAAAATGAGGAACGGGGGTAAATGGAATGTCTAATCCTTCTGCTTCATGGTTTTAATTATGCTTCCCGTTAACCTCATGATTTCTTCACCGTCTCCAAGGCACGAAGCAGCTTCGTCCTTTTCAATATAACCGGAATCGCGCAGCAGTCGAAGCCAATAGTGGGTCTCTCTGGCTTCTTTATAGGCAATGTTCATTTTCGCCAGGAAATCCTTGCCCGATTGGCCGCCGATGGCCTCCTCAATATTCGCCCCAATCGACGTACCGCTGCGCAGCAGTTGCCTGGACAGATCGTACTCCTTTTTCTGCTCTGAAAGATGCCGGGAGAGCTTCACTATTCTCAATGCGAATGCATAGGATTTCTCCTGAACAATGTTCCGGTTCTTCATTCGCGGTCCTCGTTCCAGATTCTTAATTCTTCATTCCTAATTCTTAATTGCAGTATCATATTTCCATAATGATCGGAAGGATCATGGGCCGCCGCTCCATGCGCTTGTTGATGAACTTTTTAAGGCTGCTCCTGACCCGGGCGGACACCAGCGACCAGTCGCCCTTTGCTTCGGGCATCATGAGGGTAAGGGTGTCCAGGACCACGTCCTTCACCTCTGCCAAAAGTTCCTGCGACGCGTCTTCGAACACGAAGCCGCGGGACACGATGTCCGGGCCGGAGACCACCTTGCCCGAGCTCTTCTCGATCCCGAGGATCACGATCACCACGCCGTCGTGGGCGAGTTTCATCCGGTCCCGGAGCACCACGGTGTCCACGCCCGCGTCCGCGGTGGAGCCCTGGGTCTTGCCGTCGATGTAGACCCTGCCCACGTTTACCATGCCGGCGCGGCGGGCGCTTTCTTCCGTGAACTCCATCACCTCGCCGTTTTCCACGATGAAGATGTTCTCTTCCGGGATGTTCACTTTCCGGGCGAGCTGGGAGTGATACACCAGGTGGCGGTACTCGCCGTGCACCGGGATGAAGTATTTGGGCTTGATCAGGGAGAGCATGAGCTTCAGCTCTTCCTTCGACGCGTGGCCGGACACGTGGATCTCCGAGACCTTTTCGTAGAACACTTCCGCGCCGTGTTTGAACAGGTGATTGATGATCCGCATGATGCCGCGCTCGTTCCCGGGGATCATCTTGGAGGAGAGGATGATAGTGTCGCCTTTTCTGATCAGGAAGTGCTTGTGTTCGTTCGCAGCCATGCGCGACAGGGCGCTCATGGGCTCGCCCTGGGAGCCCGTCGTGATCATCACAATCTCGTGGTCCGGCAGGTCTTTCAGCGCGCCGATCTTGAGCCACGTATCGGGCGGCATTTTCAGGTAGCCCAGGTCCAGGGCGATCTGGGCGTTGGCGATCATGCTCTTGCCGTTCAGGATCACCTTCCGGTTGTGCATCACCGCAACGTCGATGATCTGCTGCACGCGGTGGATGTTCGACGCAAAGGTGGCGACCACGATCCGCCCCGTGGCGCGCGTAAAGATGTCCTCCAGCCCGCGCCGCACCTCTTTTTCCGAGAAGGTGTAGCCTCCCTGGCCCGCGTTCGTGCTGTCCGACAGGAGCACGAGCGTTCCCCGGTCGCCGTACTCCGCGAAGGTCCTGAGGTCCATGATCTTGCCGTCCACGGGCGTGGGGTCGATCTTGAAGTCCCCGGTGTGCACCACGCGGCCCACCGGCGTCGTGATGCCCAGGCCGCAGCCGTCGACGATGCTGTGGGTCACGCGGATGAACTCCACGCGGAAGACCCCGAGATTCACCACGTCGCGGGGCTTGACCACGATAAGCTCGGCCTCGCTGTCCAGCTCGTGCTCCCTGAGCTTTTCTTTGATGAACCCGAGGGTGAGCCGCGTGCCGTAGATCGGGACCTTGAGCTCCTTGAGCAGAAAAGGAAGCGCGCCGATGTGGTCCTCGTGCGCGTGGGTGATCACGATGCCGCGGACGCGTTCCCGGTTTTCGAGGAGGTAGGAAAAATCGGGGATCACGATGTCCACGCCGAGCATTTCGGCGTCGGGAAACATGAGGCCCGCGTCGATCACCATGATATCGTCCCCGTATTCAAGGACCGTCATATTGAGCCCGATCTCGCCCACTCCGCCCAGGGGAATGATCGAAAGCGCGGGGGTATCAGATGAGGTAACTTCAGCAACAGGGTTATCAGTCACGTGGTGGCGTCTCCTCGGGAAGGTCGCTCATGAACTCGTTTTTCTTCGTTTTCTACTATATTCTTTTTGATTGAAATCGTCAACCTGGAGAGGGCGATTTCAAGTCGCTGCAAGTTTTGAGAACCTGAAAAAGCCGGAATTTCGGGCAAAATCGCTAAGACGCAAAGAAAGAATGGAAAAACTGGATGCACGCTTCTCTTTGCAGGTGCGTGCTGAACGGCGGCAAAAATAAAGGAATCTATGAACATAGAAAAAGCACTTAGACACAGAAGAAGCGGATTAACATATGAT
>DAIDTZ010000149.1 GCA_027456925.1 Nitrospirota bacterium | reverse complement strand
GAACAATGCCCTGGTGTTGGGCTTGGACCTCAAAACAATCAAAGGCATCATCATGAGCCATCACCACTGGGACCATACGGGAGGACTCGGCCCCGTTCTCGACCTGAAGGGAGCGGTGGATATCTATGCCCATCCCGATTTTTTCAAAGCAAGCTATAGCGTCTCCGGAAATACGGCGCGTTACATAGGCGTGCCCTATCCCCGGCCGCTCCTCGAGGCCAAGGGGGCGGCGTTCAAATTCAGCGCTGAATTCCGGCAGATTGAACCGGGATTGTGGCTGACGGGGGAAGTCCCCCGCCGTACCGACTATGAACTTGGCGACGGAAAGCAGATGGTAAAATCCGGTGAAGGGTATGTAAAAGATGACATCATGGACGACCAGTCGGTTGTCGTCGAGACCGCAAAAGGATTATTTATCATCCTGGGATGCTGCCATGCCGGGATCATCAACACCTTGAGTTACATCGAGGAGAAAATGGGCCGGCGCCATATCCATGCCGTGATCGGCGGTACGCATCTCGGCCCGGTCAGCGATAATCAGCGGAACAAAAGCATCGACGCCCTCAAGGCGTTCGATATCGAACGTCTCGGGGTTTCCCATTGCACGGGACTAAAAACGGCATCCCGTCTGGCCGGAGAGTTCGGGGAGCGGTTCTTCTTCTGCAACGTGGGAACCGTAGTGGAAGCGTAAGGATTGAAAAGAGAGGAAAAGATACGGAACCCATCAAGTAACCTCCTCTTGTGACCTACGCCAGGCGCCAGTTAAAAGAGGACTGGCGAATATCGATTTCCGCCTGCTGCAGAATCTCCGGTACAATATCGGTCCAGCCCAGCGGCATGATATGGATGCCCTTCACCAGATGTTTAATGCTTCGAATGAATCTGGCTGTCATTTCGGCGGCTTTTTTCTTTCGATCCGCTTTGTCGACGGAACCGATTTCATCGATCCAGGACTGGGGAACCTGGACACCGGAAACGTTCTCGTTCATGAACTTCCCCATTTGTGGAGATTTGAGAACCACGACGCCCGCCTGAACGGGAGATCCGAAGAGCGACGCTTGTTCCATGAAGCGTTCCAGTAAGTCTGCATCATACACGGCCTGGGTCTGAAAGAATTCCGCACCCGCATCCACCTTTTTCTTCATCTTCATCAATTGCAATTCAATTGGAACGAAATTGGGATTGACCACGGCGCCATGGGCCATATCCGGTGGATTCTCAATAGGATTTCCTGCAATATCCTTTCCGTTTCGAAGTCCCGTAGCCATGCGGATCAACTGCACCGAATCCAGGTCGAAAACGGGTTTTGCCTCCTTATGATCGCCTAACTGAATATGATCACCGGTCAAGAGCAGCACATTGTCAATTCCCAATGAATATGCCGTCAGCAGGTCGCTTTGCAGGGCAATGCGATTTCGGTCCCGGCATGTGAGCTGGTAGATGGGCTCAATCCCCCGTTCCTTAAGCCCCACGCTTGCCGCCAGTGACCCCAGCCGCATGACCGCGGACTGGTTGTCCGTGACATTGATGGCATGAACATAGTCCTGGAGAAATCTGGCTTCTTTGATACAATTCGGGTGTATATTTTTATCCCGTGAAACCGCACCCTTGACCGGTCCAACTTCGCTGGTAACGACAAAGATCCCTTTATACAAATTGGTTACTTTCATGGTTGCTCTCCTGTCAATTAACTGTCTGAAATGACGGTAGCTCCGATCAATCCTGGTTGCTGATGGTTACTTTTCCGGCCTGTGAGCAGAATGTGGCTTCGTGCGGACTGACCTTTAGGCTGCGGGGACGACTCCATTTGGCATGATTCTTTGGTTTCTGATAAGGCTCCAGCAAATCAAGGAGGTCCAGTTTTTTCAGCCGCTCGTAAATCAATATCCATCCGCAGGGTCTTTCCCTGTCCACTTCGCAGAATCCATTTTCCGCGCCGCCACAAGGGCCATTCAGCAGTTGCTTGGAACACAGCGTCATCGGGCACAGTCCGCCGGTAAATTCAATGACGCACTCTCCGCACAACGAACAGAACTCTTCGATATTGGATTCGGAAACAGTTTCCCCGCCAAAAATCGTATCACATCCCGGGTGAACCATACCACCATCGGTGGCGTCGATAACCGTGTGAACCCCCTGTCCGCAACCCAGTACGAGAAAAGAATCCGCGTTTCGGGTCTGCTCGACATAGTCCTGTTGCAGCACTTTTCGGGTATGGTCCAATTTGCATAACGATACGCCCTGCGGGCCCGGAACCGTATAGC
>DAIDTZ010000148.1 GCA_027456925.1 Nitrospirota bacterium | reverse complement strand
GCTTTACGAAACGTAAGCGTTTGATCCGCATCACTTTTCCCCGATCTTCGGCTCAGTGCCGGCAAGGAGCCGTTTAATGATCTCCCGGGGCCGGTAATAGATCATTCCGAAGATGAACAGGGACAGGGCTTCATAAGGCTTTGAATCCGCTGTTGCCGCAAGGTACGTCAAGGCAGGGTAGCATGCGAAAGCGACGAGCGCGGAGAGCGAAGAATACCTCCATATGAATGCCGCAGTCCCCCAGGCCAGCAAACAGACCAGCCCTATCCACGGGGACACGGCAAGTACCGTTCCAAAGCTCGTAGCAACGCCCTTCCCGCCTCTGAACCTGAGATAGACGGGGAAATTGTGCCCCAGGATTGCCGCGACGCCCGCGAGCGCGGTTGTAACGTCGTTCCTGAACAAGAGATGGACAATAATCACCGGAAGGTAGCCTTTTAGAATGTCGGCCAGCAGGGTGAGGAAGGCGGCCTTTTTCCCGGCAGCCCGCAGGACGTTCGTGGCGCCGATGTTTTTGCTTCCGATGGTCCGGACATCGATTCCGGAAAATAGTTTAGTAAAAAATAACCCGAAGGGAACGGCGCCGAGGAGGTAGGCTGATAAGATAGCAAAAAAAGTTATTAGTTCATGGCTCATTAGCACATAGCTCATAGTTCACGGCTCATGGTTCATAGTTCGGAGTTCAGCGTTCAAGGTTAAGCGGCAGGCTGATCCCGGCTTATAGTTTCAGCTGTTTCCAATATCTCACGAAGTATTGCACCGCCGAATACACGGAGAGGACCATGGCGACCCAGAGCGCGATTGCACCGAGGTCCCGCAACCGCGCGTCCATCAGGTAATAATCGAGCAGGAGCGACAGGACCGCGATGATTTGCGCTCCCACTTTGTATTTCCCCACGGTCTCCGCCGGGATGATGATCCCTTCGCTCGAGGCTATGGCGCGGAGGCCGGTAACGGCGAATTCCCTGCCGATGATCACGATGGCGATCCAGGCGTGTACGACCTCGGACCGGATCTCCACAAGGGTGACCAGGGCGGCCATGATCAATATCTTGTCCGCGATGGGGTCCAGCAGTTTGCCCATCTTGGTCACCTGACCCCATTTTCTCGCGAGGTAGCCGTCGAGCCAGTCAGTGGCTGACGCAAGGGAAAATACGATCCCCGCAGCCAGGGCCCGGCCGGGGCTTGGTTCCAGCATGAGGATGATGAATACGGGAACTGAGAAGATGCGGCTGAGCGACAGCATATTCGGCACATTGAAGATCTTCACGGCTGTCTCCTCCAACGACGGTGCATCCAGACCCACTGCTCGGGGTCTTTTCGTATGCAGTCCTCTATTTTTTTCGTCAACATGGCGGTATTCGTGATAATGTCCTTTTCCGTGTCTCCCGTCTGGACCAGGTCCAGCGGGCCTTCGATTAAAATAGTATGTCGGTCATCAGGACCGCGCTTGATATGGCCGAAAATGACCGGCGCGCCGAATTTGATCGCCATGGAGGCGGCCGCAATGGGGGTCCAGGCGGGCCTTCCCATGAAGTCGACGAAGGCGCTCTCCACATCGGTGTCCTGGTCGATCAAAAGCCCCAGAATGCGGTTTTCCCGGAACGCGCGGATCATTTCCTTGACAGCGCCCGGCCTGTTGCGCAAAACCGTGGTAACGCCCATGGCGGCCCGCAGGCTGACGATCATGTCGTTGACCTGCTTCGGCTCGATGGGAGCGGCGATCACGCTGAGTTTGAACTTCAGCCCGATAACATGGGCCATCAGTTCCCAGTTGCCGATATGACCGGTAACGTAAATGACGCCCTTGCCCCGGCTGAGCGCGGTGCGGATATTTTCCTCTCCCCGGATATCGACAATGCCTGCCAGGCGACGGGGGGTCATGAGCATGGCTTCGAACAAGGCTTTGCCCAGATGGACAAAGCAGCGTCGAGCCGTGCGGCGGATCCAGGCAGGGTCTTTTTCCCGGAACGCCATCGTCAAATGCGAGATGGTCCGCTTTCGTTCCCGGGGAAGCAGGTAAAAGGTGACGAAACCGAAAATACCGCCGGCCCGGACCCCGATACGATAAGGCATAACCAGGGAAAATATCCTGATGAGCCCGGTGATCCCGACCAGTGCGGCCAGGGTGAGGCGTTTTTTCGCCTGAAGCAGCCTTTCCTTCATGGGGAAGGCGGCTTTCCCCGGCTTTTCAGGAGGAAGTTGATGAGTTCACGAACAGCCCCCCTGCCGCCCTCGGCTTTCGTGATCATATCAACGTGCGGCCGAACGGACGGATCGGCATCGGAAACCGTTACTGCCATGCCCACGCGCTTAAAAACGTCCACGTCCACGATGTCGTCGCCCATATAGGCGACATCGTCGTCGCGAAAACCGTATTTGGCGAGCACGGATTCATAGACCTCGATTTTTTTATGCGCGCCCTGGTGGACTTCCTCAATGCCGAGTTCCCGTGCCCGGATGTTCACGACTTCGGATTTCCTGCCCGTTATGATGCCCAAAATGATGCCTGCCTGCTGGGCAAGTTTGATCCCATGCCCGTCGCGGACGTGAAAGGCCTTCAGCTCGTTCCCCCGGCTGTCCAGGATGATCGTGCCGTCGGTCAATACTCCGTCGACGTCAAGGAGCAGGAGCTTGATCTTTTTTGCTTTGGATTGGAGGCTTTGTCCGGATTTTCTCATTAAATTAGACTCTGAACTATCATACCGCTCTTTTTAGTTCAGCTATTATCTTGAAATGTTCATCGTGGTATGTTCAAGGTCACTTACTTTTGACGCACTCGTAAAAAGTCAGAAAAGCCGTCTTTGCGAGCGTAGCGAAGCAATCTCGTAGTTCGTATCTGCCTGATAAATCGAGATTGCCGCGTCGCTCCGCTCCTCGCAATGACAGCACTGGGGACTTTTTACGAGAT
>DAIDTZ010000147.1 GCA_027456925.1 Nitrospirota bacterium | reverse complement strand
CCAGAGGATGAAATCTGATATACCTGCTCAGGACCGGAAAATCTTTCAGGAGAAAGGGGGAGGTGTCGGTTTGTTTCCCGTCAGGATGCGACCCTACAGCCTGAAATCGCGATTCCTTTATGGATTTTTTTGCCCGCCTCTGGTATAGTATCGAGACTCTTCCATCTTTAGTTACGGGTCCCGGAACCAGGTTGATGATGAAAGTAGCTGAAATCTCCAATAAAAAAACATCGATGAGACGGTACAACGCTTTTGGCCAGTACATGAAGGACCTGTACCATGTGCCGGTCTATAAGGTGAACGTGGATGCCGGGTTTACCTGCCCGAACCGCGACGGGACGGTTGCCACGGGCGGATGCATTTACTGCAACAACGACAGTTTCAGGCCTGCGGCATGCACCAGCACGTCTTCGCTCCGCGAACAAATAGAAAAGGGGATCCCTTACCTTCGGTCACGTTACGGCGCGGAGAAGTTCATCGTCTATTTCCAGCCCTACACGAACACCTACGCGTCCGTTGATGTTCTCGAACGGCTTTACCGGGAGGCCCTCGACAATCCCGGCGTTATCGGACTTGCCATCGGCACGCGACCCGATTGCGTAGACAAGGGAAAGATCGCCCTCCTGGAAACCCTTGCCCAGGATCATTTTGTCCTTGTCGAGTACGGTCTCCAGTCCATTTATGACAAGACTCTGGAGTTTATCAACCGCGGCCATGATTACGCCTGTTTTAAAAACGCCCTTGCCATGACCGTGGACAGGGGAATCAGGGTCGGCGCGCACCTTATTCTCGGGTTGCCCACGGAGACGCGCGGCGAAACGCTCGCCATGGCCGATGAACTTTCACAATTGCCGATCGAATTTCTCAAGATCCACCAACTCCAGGTGGTGAAGGAGACCGCCCTGGCCGAGCTGTATGCGGCAAAGCCGTTTCCGACGTTCGGATATGAAGAGTACCTGTCCATGCTTGCCGATTTCATCGAAAGGCTTTCTCCCCGTATCATACTCCAGCGGCTATTCGCCGCTGCTCCCGACGACATCCTGATCGCGCCTGTCTGGAACAAGACCCGAAGCGAGTTCCTGCGCGACCTCGATATTGTTATGGAGAAACAGGGAAGTTTTCAGGGGAAAAAGCGATAAAAGCACGTTTTCCCGCAGGGGGAAACTTTGAGGAGCTACCATGATCGATCTCCATACTCATTCCTTGTTCAGCGACGGAGCGCTGGTCCCGTCGGAACTCGTTCGGCGCGCCGTGATGAAGGGTTACGAAGTAATCGCCATTACGGACCACGCCGATGCGTCGAACCTTGATTTTACGATCCCGCGCGTGGCTGCGGCATGCAAAGAACTGAACCGTTGCTGGAAAATCACGGCGCTGCCGGGCATTGAACTGACTCACATCCCGCCGGAGACCTTTGCCGAGCTTACGGACCGGGCGCGTTCGCTCGGGGCCGCAATCATCGTGGCCCACGGCGAGACGCTCGTCGAACCGGTCCATCCCGGTACGAACCGCGCTGCGATCGAGGCCAAAGTGGACATCCTGGCGCATCCCGGGCTCATCACGAAGGACGAAGCCATGCTGGCCGCGAAGAACGGCGTCTATCTGGAGATCACCACGCGCAAGGGCCACAGCTTATCCAACGGTCATGTTGCGAAGATGGCCGGAGACACGGGAGCAAAACTCGTGATCGATACCGATACCCATGAACCCGGCGACCTGGTCACCGACGAGCTGGCGCAGAACATTTTGCTCGGCGCGGGGCTGTCCAGGGGCCAGGTGGAAGCCGTGCTGAAAAATTCCCGGGAACTTGCCGGGAAGGCCGCTGCCGCGTTTAAAAAATAACAAACGAGCTCCGTACGTCCGGAGCGCGAATGCTAAATTACTTTTACCAGGAGGTTGTTGCAGATGCCGACCATCAAGAAAAGAGGCTCCGCCGTAAAAATCCAGCAAGAGCAGGAGATTGTAACCCTTGCTCACAAGGTCCAGCACGCTCTGGCGGGGTATCAGAAACAGTTGCGGATCGCCGCCATCGCTGCCGCGGTGGCGCTCGTCCTCATCGCGGGGTATGCGATGTTTCGTTCCTCCCAGGAGCAGAAGGCTGCCCCGCTCGTTGCCGCGGCGTATGAATTCTACAGCCCCGCTACGGGTGCGAGCGCGGACTACGGGAAGGCGCTCGACCTCTTCCGCGACGCGCAAAAAAAATATCCTCATACGACGAGCGGCGCGGTTGCCCAATACTACGTGGGCAATTGTCTCGTGAGCCTTGGACGGGCGGATGAAGCGCTCAAAGAATATCAGGCCTTCGTGCATGAATATTCCCGTGATAAATACCTGCTCGGCCTGGTGTACCAGCGCATGGCATATGTGTACGAGGGGCAGGGGAAACTCGACGACGCGCGGAAAGCATTCCAGCAGGCGGAAGCGCTGACGGGGCCGGGCGTTGCCACGGTCGAACTTGCCCGGCTGTATGAAGCAGCGGGGAACATGCCTGAGGCCGAAGCAAAGTATAAAATCGTCATGGAAAAGCTGGGCGGGACCACCTGGAGCATGGATGCCCTGGGCAAAGTCCAGAAAATCATGCCTGCTCCGAAACCGGGTGAAGCAAAAACAGCAAAATAGCTCTGCGGTTCGGCATCGTGGATCTTTGTCCTCGGCTCCGCAACGGGATTGGTTGACAGGCTGTCGACTTGATCGCTCGTGCCTGCTTCGTCAGTTACAAATCAGATCCATCTCAAAAGGGCAAGTTAATTTCGCGCGAAAGCCGCAGCGTCGCAAAGAAAGCCAAAGGATTTTTCGGAATTATGCCATGAGTTAATGGTTCCTTTGCGTGCTTGGCGGCTTTGCGCAAGAGCTTCTCCGGTTTATCCGGGTTAGGATAGTAACCCTGTTGGGGAGAACGGGGGCCGCCTCCTCTCCCTCGCATTCCCCATACTTGTTCCGGCTGTTTATTGAATAACAGGAGCGCCCGCCGACGAACTCTTCAATTGACATATTCTGTTCTTTGGTTAAAATAGTGTCATTTCTGTGAGGGCCGCATATTCCCCCGGTGACCTATGAAGATGAAAGACAAACAAGCGATTATCGCCCTTTCCTTTGCCGGGTCCCTTCTCCTTTGGGTCATTGACGCCTGCATTGACCACCTTGCTTTCCATGAACCTTTTTTGCCCTCCCTTCTTGACTTCTCCGCCCATGAACTTTACTTCCGAAGTTTCGTGGCCCTTAGTCTGATCATTTTCAGTGTTGTGATCATTCGAATGAAAACGAAGCGCCGACTGGCTGAAAACCGGTACGAGAACCTCGTGGAACTGGCCTCCGACATCATTTACGTTTCGGATAAAGACGGGAACCAGACATTCATGAACGATGCGGCTTATAAAATCCTGGGATACTCTCCTGAACAGGTCATCGGACGGCCGTGGCTTGAATTGATTCATCCCGACGACCGCGAAAAGACCGGCGAAAGATGCCGGGAAATGATCGAGCAGAACATCGACGTATTCAACTTCGAGAATCGCTATCTTACCGGGACCGGCAACGTTATTTCCGTGATCCACAACGTGCACTTCTTAAGGGACGGGAAGGGAGCATTTGCAGGCACCCAGGGAATCGCACGGGATATCACCAAGCGCAAGGAAGCCGAAGAGGGGCTGAAAATAGCCATCGCAAAAATCGAGGATGAGAAGGCGAGATCGGAAGCCATCATCACCGCCATCGGCGACGGCATCAACATCCTGAATCGGGACTTCAGGATAATCTACCAGAACGACGTGCAAAAAAGCATGCCCGAGGGGGACCGGGTCGGAGAAATTTGTTACCTTGCGTATTCTCAGGGCGGGCATATCTGCGAAGGCTGTCCCGTGGCCGCTTCCTTCCACGATGGGCAGATCCACACCCTGGAGAAATCGATCGTCAGAGGCCATGAGATGCAAACGCTGGAAATAAAAGCTTCTCTGCTCAGGGACTCCACGGGACAGGTTATAGCCGGCATCGAAGCTGTCAGGGACATTACGGTCCGAAAAAGGGCGGAAGAACAGCTGAAGCTTTTTTCGGAGGCCATTGAAGAGGCGATGGACGGGATCCAGATCGTCGATCTCGATGGAACGGTTGTCTATTCGAATAAGGCCGTGGAGGAGATTTACGGTTTTTCTCCAAGCGAACTGGCGGGCAAACACGTCAATGAAATGAACGCGGACAGGGAATTTGCCGACCGGGTCATTATTCCGCATTTGAAAATGTCGGGGCGATGGAACGGCGAACTGATGGTGGTTCACAAGGACGGCAGGGTCTTTCCCGTCTGGATCTCCACGTCGATGGTCAAGAATGAGCAGGGCAAGCCTATTGCCATGGTGGGCATCATCCGCGACGTCACCGAGCAGAAACAGGCGGAAGGGATTCTGAGGCGGCACCGTGAACAATTGATGAAGCTCGTCGAGGACCGCACGCGGGAACTGACCCAGGCGAACGAGAAACTTCGTAAGGAGATCGAGGACCGGGAGCGGATGGAAGAGGAACTGCTCAAGGCGCAAAAACTGGAATCCCTGGGCATCCTCGCCGGCGGCATTGCTCACGATTTCAACAATCTGCTTGCTTCGATCATGGGGAACATCTCGCTGGCGATGCTCGATATGAAGCACGAGGACACTCCGTATCGGCAGCTGGAAGCGGCAGAGCGGGCATCCCTCCGCGCGCAGGACCTGACGCGGCAGCTCCTCACGTTTTCCAAGGGAGGTTCTCCTGTAAAAAAGACGACCGCGATCAATGACCTGGTCAAAGAGGCTGCGGGTTTTGCCCTGCGCGGCTCGCGGGTCCGTTATGATTTTTATTTTGCCGATAATCTTTGGCTGCTTGATATCGATGAAGGCCAGATCAGCCAGGTCATCCACAATCTCGTCATCAACGCCGACCATGCCATGCCCGCAGGAGGGGTCATTACGATCCGCTGTGAAAACAACGTGATGACCGGGTCAAGCGGGCTTCCGCTTTGTCCGGGGGCCTACGTCAAGGTCAGCGTGCAGGACCACGGCGTCGGCATCGCCCAGGAGCACCTGCCGAAGATTTTTGATCCTTACTTTACCACCAAGCAAAAAGGGAGCGGACTTGGGCTTGCCACGTCTTACTCCATCATCAAGAAGCATGGAGGCCATATCATCGCCGAGTCGCAATTGGGCGTGGGCACCATCTTTACCATTTACCTTCCCGCATCGAGGTCCGGCAAGGTATTCAAGCAAATCGACGACGTTCAGCTGTTCATTGG
>DAIDTZ010000146.1 GCA_027456925.1 Nitrospirota bacterium | reverse complement strand
TGTTCCAGCAGGCCGTCCAGAAGGCGCCGTGCATCATTTTTATCGACGAGCTGGACGCCCTCGGTCGCGCCCGGGGCACGGGCATGGCCGGCGCTCACGAGGAACGCGAGCAAACCCTGAACCAGCTCCTTGCCGAAATGGACGGCTTTGACCCCAGGAAGGGCGTCATCATCATGGCGGCGACGAACCGTCCCGAGATCCTCGACCCCGCCTTGCTCCGGCCCGGCCGCTTCGACCGGCACGTTCTCGTGGACCGGCCGAACATCAAGGACCGCGAGGACATCTTACGGGTCCACATCCGGGGTGTCAAACTTTCCAAGGACGTGGACATCTCCGTGCTTGCGGCGCGCACGCCCGGGTTCGTGGGCGCAGATCTCGCGAACATTGTGAACGAGGCCGCGCTTTTGGCCGCACGCAAGAACAAGACCGAGGTGGAAATGACAGACTTCGAGGCCGCCATCGACCGCATCGTGGCCGGGCTGGAGAAGAAACGGCGCGTCATGAACAAGAAGGAAAAAGAAACCGTGGCCTACCACGAGTGCGGCCACACCATCGTGGCCGAGCTTTTGCCGACAACGGACCCGGTGCACCGGGTATCGATCGTGCAGCGCGGCATTGCGGCCCTGGGCTATACGCTCCAGCTCCCCACCGAGGACCGGTACTTGATGACCAGGACCGAGCTTCTGGACAAACTCTGCGTCATGCTCGGCGGACGCGTTGCTGAAGAGCTGATCTTTCACGAATCGTCGACGGGCGCGCAGAACGATCTCCAGCGTGCCGCCATCATCGCCCGCAGCATGGTGACCGAGTACGGCATGACCGAGAAGTTCGGGCCGCTCACGTTCGAAAAAGAGCGGCGGCCGCTGTTCCTCGACATCGGGCTGCCTTCCGGCGCAAAGGAATACAGCGAGGATACTGCGCGGGAAATCGATCAGGAAGTGAAACGCCTGATCGATGATACCTATAAGAAAGCCCAGGGCCTGCTCGGAGCCAACCAGGACAAGCTCAGGATGCTTGCTGCCGCGCTTTTGGAAAAGGAAACGATCGAAGGCGAGGAGATCAGGAGGATCCTGGGGCTGCCGGAAAAGAAAGAGCAGGGTTACAGCGCCGGTTAACGAAAACCTCCGCACAATGGTTGTCATATCGAAAGCGTTTCATCGTTTAGTTCTTCTTCAAGAAAACCACCACCGCTCCGCTCCCGCCCAGGTCACGCGGGGCCGGTGCGAATTCCGCAACCTTGCCCTTCCCGCGTTCCCGCAGCCATGTTGCGACAGCCCCCTGAAGCACCGGCCCTTCGGGAGAGTTGAGCCCCTTTCCGGTAATAACCAGGACCGCTTGCTGGCTGCGGCTGAAAGCGTCGGCAATAAAGGACTCAAGCCGCTTCAAGGCCTCTTCCTTCAGAAAACCGTGCAAATCAAGCTCCCGGCTGATGCGGATGGTCCCGCGCTTCAGCTGCCGCATCCGGCTGCTCGCTGACCTGCGCTCCGGATCGAGTGATCCCTGTTCGGGCAGAGGAACATCCTTGAACGTTGTCCCGATTTTCTTCATCGCCTCCAGGAAAAGTTCGTTGTCACGGGTCACGACATCCGGCCTCGGCGGTGCCGCAGCTTCCTTCTGAGCGACACTGCCTGCATCGGAGACGTCGTCATCTATCTGCCTGGAGCCTGCGACGGCCCGAAGAAAAAGCTCGCTGTCGTCTTCGTGCTGCTTTTCCTGTTTGCGGCGGGGAATCTCTTTTTTATCCGGCGTCGTTGATCGCGGCGAAAATCCTTTAAGGGAGGTAAAGGGGTTATGCTTGAAGTCAGCAGGGGTCTTTTGGTCGGTTTTCTTTTTTTTCATAGTGTCTTACGATTGAGGGTTCCATGCTGCCGCATCAGTTTTATTTTCTGAAGAAGGAAAGAATCCTTTGGGGATCAATGGTCCGGATACCGCTCGCTGATGCTGCGGACCGTCTCGAGGCACGACAGAAGCGTGTCCACCATTTCCGGGTCGAAGTGAGTTCCCGAACAGGCCTTGAGCTCATCCAGCACCTGCGATTCTTCCCACCGTTCCTTATAGGCCCTGCGGGATCCCAGCGCATCGTACACGTCGGCGAGAGCAACGAGTCTCCCGAACACCGGGATCTCGTCCCCCCTCTTGGCTCGCGCTGTTCCGTCGCTGTTCTCGTACCCGGGGAGCACCTTGCCGTCCAGGGGATTCACGTAGCCCGGATAGCCGGTCCCGTCCCACTTCTCATGATGGTTCAGCGCCACGATTGCGGCAGCCTCGTCGAACTCCGAATATTTGTCGGAAAATAGCCGCGCACCCATGATCGTGTGCTGCTTCATGACCTCGCGCTCTGCAGCGTCCAGTCGGCCGGGCTTCTTCAAGATCGCGTCCGCGATCGCCACCTTGCCCACGTCATGGAGCATGGCCGCCATGCGAAGAATGTCCCGGGTCTTTTCAATGACCTCATGTGAAAGGTTTCGACGGCTTGCCCACGCCTCGTAGATGACCACGGCATAGGCGGCTACCCGGTTTACGTGGGCGCCCGTTTCTTTGGGGTCCCGCAGCTCCGCCATCTTGATGGTCCGGAGGATCATGGCGCGGGTCATCTGCGCGCGTTCGATGGCAACCGCCGCCATATTCGCAAAATGCAGGACCAGGGGCTCGTCCTTTTTTGAAAAGGGGACAACCTTGTCCATCGTGTTTTTCGCATTGATCAACTGAAGCACGCCGATAGTGTCGCCCCGGTTGGTCTTGAGCGGGAAGGTCAGCATCGACTGGGTACGATACCCCGAGAGGTCGTCGTATGATTTGTTAAAGGAAAACGGCCGGCCGGAGCTCAGTTTGTACACGTCGGGGATGTTCATGGTTTCCCCCGTATTCGCCGCGTAGCCGGAGATCGATTGATTGTTGATGGGAACGGAAAAAGTGGAATAGATCAGTTTCTTGCCCGGGGCAAGTTTCTTTTGTTGCGTCTCGTTCTGCGTATAGCGGAACTTGAGCTTGTCGCCTTCCTTAATATAGATGGAGCCTGCGTCGGCATTGACGAGCTTCCGCGCCTCGCGAAGGATCCGCTCCAAAAGCACGTCCACGTCCTTGATCTCCGTAAGCTCGACCCCCAGGCGCATGATCGTAGTAAGCTTCTGTTTTTCACTCAGCATGGTTTATCTTAACAATAATGTTCAGTATTTGTCAATCCGCGGACGCGGGGGTACTGCTATTTAACAATTGACTCATCTGCGCTTTTTTGATATAGTACCGTCTTAAGTTTCAACGGACAGCATGAAGCTTTCTGCACCGTGGGCGCACGACCGGCCAAAAAACAGAACATACAGAGGTTGTGATGATGGTAGCGGACTCAAAATTGTTGGCGATCAAAAAGAAGCTTCTGAAGCAGCGGCAGGACCTTCTTGCCGAAGCCGAACAAACACTGACCAGCAAGATCAGCACGGAAAAGGAAAGCTTTCCCGATCCCACGGACCAGGCGGTCGCGGAGCTGGACAATAACTTCCTGCTCAAACTGCGCGGGCGGGAACAAAAGCTGCTGAAAAAGATCGACGAGGCAATTTCGCGGATCGACGGCGGCACCTACGGCGTGTGCGAAGACTGCGGCGGCCAGATCAGCATCAAGCGGCTCGAAGCGCGGCCCGTGACCACGCTCTGCATTGAATGCAAGACCCGGCAGGAAGAAGAAGAGAAGATGCAGGCGGGGTAGAGAATCAACTTTCGAATACTTACGTATTCCAAGCGATGAATAAAAGTTGAGGGGTTAACCGGTCAGGTTAGCCCCTTTGTTGTCAATGACCATTACTTCCTATCAAGATTCAGACATGAAAACCATTGATTCCGCAATCAAGTTCCCCTGCTCTTTCCCGATCAAGGTTATGGGGCTGAACTCAGAGGGATTTACTTCGGCAGTAATGACCATTATCCGCAGCCATCTGGGGCCCAACCAGTTCTCTCAGAGCGCAAAACTGAGCAGCAGCGGAAAGTACCTGTCCATAACCGTGACGTTCATCGCCCAAAGCCAGGACCAGCTGAATGCCATTTACGGAGAGCTGAACCGGCACGAGCTGGTGGTTATGACGCTTTAGAAATATTCCCCTCTTCCGCCAGACGTATTTCCTTGGCATACTTATCAGAAGAGGTCTGCCTGCGACCCTGAGTCAATTCGATACCCTGCAAAGGTATTGACATTCCCTCAGCTTAATCTTATTATGCACCGCTCGGTAAAAAATCAACGTGCTTAGGGGAGTATGATGTACGACATGCTAAATAGAGTTTTGATTATCGATGATTCGGAACCACTCCATCAGAATTACAAAATGACCCTCAGGCGGTACAAGTGCGAGGCCATCACCGCACTGAAAAGAGAGGAAGGGCTGGAGAAGCTTACGGAGCATCCGGACGTGAATCTCATCCTTGTCGACATGAATATGTCCCTGTCCCGACTTAGCGGGCTTGAATTTATTAAAAAGGTCAGGGAGCAGGAAGCCTATGCCGACATCCCGATTGTTATCGTGACCACGAGAGGGAAGGACTTTGCAGAGGAAGCCCTTGCCTTTGCAGCGGCGAATTTAATAAAGCCCTTTACTTCAAGTGAAGTGCATAGACTGATCGAGACGCTGTTCCCTCAAACTGTTTCTGCCTGAATTGAAAAGGTTTGAAAAAAACCGGCGCCGTACTACGAGGCCGAATATGCAAATCTGGACAAAAAACAAAAAGGACTCAGCATTGGTTTGCTAAGTCCTTTATGTCCATGGCGGGCGATGCTTTTGCGTTTTATCGTCTTTCTCGTCCGGCCCTCTTACGCTACCTTGCTTTTTTTATCGCTATCCAAAGACCATTCTTGAGCCGCTTTTTTAACCTTGGCTATCATTGCAGGAGAAAACTCCTTGATGCCGTGGGCTTCCCTGGCATGGACCGCCGCTCCGTCTACAATCAGCTCCTCTGTCATAGCTACATACCGCCAGGAGCATTTCGGACCGATATCGCAGTTATATACCTTCGTTTTAACATCAGCAAATTTTGCGGCATCCGCTTCACTGGGGGGCATAAAGGCATTTTTTATTTTTGCCAGCATATCCTGGCTGATTGCCTTCATCCCGTGAACATCACGCAGATGGATAGCCGTGATATCGGCGAGTAATTCCTCGGTATTGGCAATATGCTTCCACTTGCAGTTATATCCAAGACTTGCACATTTGATCTCTTTCATCATACACCTCCTGATACTGCATAGTTGAAATACGATATCGTAGCCACCATTTATTTTTCTATACGCTTTAATTACAAGTATAGCATATGCTATCAACCAAAATCGAGAAAGGGACATCGCCAGCCAATCATTTCAGTTGGTTTTCTGAGGGCGATACTATAGTCGCAGAAGAGGGCGGGTAAATTACAGGAGACAAGATTTAAGTAAAGAACTTCGTTGAAAGTGCCGTCTACATACCAGGTCATAAAAGCCTGACCATGACACTCCGATATGCCCACTTAGCACGTGAGCATTTAGTAAAAGCTGTCAATATACTCGACAACACATACAACCCAAAACCAACTATACAAAAATCAGACAGTGAAACGAAAAAGGACTTAGCATTAGTTTGCTAAGTCCTTTTATTTGCATGGTGGGCGATGCTGGGTTTGAACCAGCGACCCCTGCCGTGTGAA
>DAIDTZ010000145.1 GCA_027456925.1 Nitrospirota bacterium | reverse complement strand
CTTTTAGTGGAGCCCCTCCGGCAGGAGCCGGGGGATTGCAAGTCGTGGGATTCACAAATCCTTTGTCAAATGCCTTTACGCAACCTTTGACAACGACCTTCTGTTTCCGTATAATCCTCTCACATCAACAGGGTCGCGCCCGCGACTTTACAATCGAACCACGGAGGGATACTATGTCTCAGATTTGGCTTGCGGTTATTGGAACACTTATCATGGCAGGGGGGCTTGGCGGTATTTTTTATCTCATCATTAAGCAGAATGCCACGCTCGGCATCAGGGCTATCCAGTTCGTTGCAGTCGTTTTTATTCTGCCGCTGGTGCTCGTCCTTGGCGTCATGAATGTCCTGGGGAGGGAGACCATCGGTACGCTCCTCGGCGTAATCGTCGGATACGTGCTTTCCGGTTTCGGAAAGGAATAACCGGCATCGGGTGCAGGCGGTACAAGAGCAAAGACATTCCACGGCAGGCCATCAGGTCTGCCTTTTTTATTATTCTTCCGGCAACCAGCTTCTTACGGGCGCCCGGCTTCTATTCCCTTCCCCCCTCCATCTTGTCCTTCGCGAGAAAGGGGATGGTCAGCATGCCCGGGATTGTCATACAGCAGACAATAATGAAAAACATCTTATATCCAAGCGTCTGCTGGAGCCAGCCGCTTACGAAGCCGGGCAGCATCATGCCGAGCGCCATAATTCCCGTCGAGATCGCGTAATGGGAGGTCTTGTACCTGCCGTTCGCAGAATACATGAGAAAAACCGTGAACACCGTAAATCCCAGCCCGTAACCGAATTGTTCCAGAGCCACGAGCGGATAGACGAGCCCGATGCCCGGTCGCGCGCAGGCCATATATACGAAAAAGAGGTCGGGCAAATGCATAATGATGACCATGGGCCAGACGCACCGCTTGAATCCGTAGCGTGAGATGAGCCACCCTCCGAGGACCCCTCCGCCGACGAGGGAGACGACGCCCACCGTGCCGTAAACCAGTCCCACCTCTTTGGTCGTAAGTCCGAGTCCTCCGGCGCTGCCCTGGTCCAGCAAAAAAGGCGGTACCAGCTTCAGAAGCATCGCCTCGCCGAGACGGTAGAGCAGGATGAAGGCGAGCATGACGCCTATCTTTTCCTGGCCGAAATAAGCGCGCATCACTTCAAGAAAAGAAGCCTCCTGTTTCCCTGCCGCAGCCGAATGTTCGCCGTCGGTCATTGGGAACGGCAGAATGAACTTATGATAGAGCGCGGCTGTTGCGAAAATCGATCCGGAAATAACCAGGACCGTCGACCAGCTCCAGGCGATGTCGTTGCTTGAGGTTTCGAGCATGCCGGCAACGTATACCAGAAATCCCGTTCCGAAGATCATCGCCATCCGGTAAAAGCCCGCGCGCAGTCCCACAAACAGCGCCTGTTCCCTTTCAGTGAGCGCAAGCATGTAGAAGCCGTCCGTTGCGATATCGTAAGTCGCGGATATGAACGCCCCCGCGAAAAAGGCAGCCAGCGACAAAACAAAAAATGATTCGGTCCGGAGCGAGAAGGCGGTTACGAACATGCAGAGACTCATCGCCGCCTGGGTTGCAAGGATCCACGTGCGCTTGGTGGAATACACGTCCACGAAGGGCCCCCAGAACATCTTGATGACCCAGGGCAGATAGAGCCAGCTCGTCCAGAAGGCGATATGAGCGTTGTCAAGCCCCATCCGTTTGTACAAGATGACCGACACCGTGTTGATGAGCACATAGGGCAGGCCCTCGGCAAAGTAAAGAGTGGGCAGGAAGGACCAAGGATTGCGGTATGCGGGATGTTTAACCATGGTTTCTAGAGTAGCAAATTAACAGGGAAACATCCAGAGGAAAATACGGACAAACGAGACAGGACAAGCGCCTCCCCGTTCGTTCGCCCTGACGGACCGCATGAACAAAAAAAGACCCCGGTGAGTATCTTCGGGGTCTTCGATCAAACTGATTGGCGCTCAATGCGATAAATCCGGAACGGTATGCAAGCCATCCCTGTTTATGAAGTTTTTGCTACGTTTGACGCTTGAGGGCCTTTGTCACCTTGAATGATTTCGAACTGAACAACTTGTCCCTCAGAAAGCGTTTTGTATCCTTCGCCTTGAATGGCGGAATAGTGCACGAACACGTCACGTCCTCCGCCGTCGGGCTCGATAAAACCATACCCCTTTGATTCATTGAACCACTTCACTTTCCCCGTAGACATAAACCTTGCTCCCTCCTCGCTTGTTTCCGCCGTGCTGGCAACTGTCCCCCGGCCAAGCATATCGGAAACGGTTTTTAATTCAAAGGGAAAGAGTTCTCCTCTAGTTACCGCTGCTCTTTTCCCCGGCAAACCATGGATTACGTTAATATGAATGTGGAGAGGAAGAATAGATAGAATATGAGGATGTGCTTACGCGATAGGACCCCTTAATTCAAGTATTTTACCGGATTCACCGGAAGACCATTCAAGCGTACTTCATAGTGCAGATGCGGTCCCGTGCTGGAACCGGTATCGCCGACATAGGAGATGATATCGCCGCGCTTGACATGCTGGCCCGCTTTCACATTGAGCCGAGAGTTATGACCATAGACGGTTTTGATGCCGTACCCATGGCTTATCTCAACCATATTGCCGTACCCGGTGCTGAAGCCGGCCCTGATCACGACGCCGTCTGCAGGCGCCAGCACCGGCGTTCCGGTTTGGGCCGCAATATCAAGGCCTTCATGAAACGTGAGGATGCCGCTGAACGGTGAAGTCCGGTTGCCGAAGGGAGACGTGACCCAGCCGTGAACAGGCCATACCGAAGGAGTAGACGCAAAAAGCGAGCGCTTATCCTCAAAATACTCCATCAGCATCTGAAGACTGGTTTCCTGCCGGGAAGCCGCGCCCTTGAGCTGGGTGAGTTCCTGGTGCATTTCCTTGAGCGCCTCTTCCTGTTTTTTCCCACCCATCGTTGCCAGATTCTGGAGGCCGAGTTCATCAGGTCCGCCGATACCAAGGACCTGCTGGGCCTTGTCCCGCGGCCCGAGGCTCACGACGCGACGCAGTTTGGTGTCAAGATCCCGGAGCATGAACATCTGGCGTTTATAATCAAGGAGATTGAGGGCAAAACTCTGCACCTGCGCTTTTTGCTGCATTAATTCCTCGCGCACGGACTGCAGTTCCCAGATTTTGTCTTTAACATCGTTATATTCGTAGATAAGGTAGAAGGAGAGGGCGAGGACGGCTGCGAAAGAAAGAAAAACTGTTTTGAGAACGGATTTCGATATACTCAAGGTCCGAACGCGTTCGTTAGGACCAGGCAGGAACATAAAGGTAAAATATTCTTTTTTCTTTTGCTTCCTGGACTTATTTACCCTCATTGTTCCTCCGAAAATAGGCGCAAACAACCGTATAAACGTTAACACAAAGGGCGTATAGAAGTCAAGATTTTATTCATTTATACATAAAACGCGCCTTTGCATAATACAACATATTGTGTTTTGATCATTTTAAAAAACAACATCTGGGGAGAACGGGCCACGAGTCGCAGGATTCATCACTTCGTTGTTTCACCGAGCCAGCGGAGGTACTCGGAAGAACCACCGACGATTGGGAGGGCGATCACTTCAGGCACGGTGTAAGAATGGAGCGCTTTTACCCGATCAATGATGTGTTCAAGCAACGGCAGCCGGCTCTTCACGATAAGAAGCGTCTCGCCCTGATCCTGCGTTTTCCCTTCCCAGAAGAACAGGGAGCGGATCTGCGGCACGATATTCACGCAGGCAGCCAGACGCTCTTCGACAAGCGCAGTCCCAATCCGGGAGGCCTCCTCCGTTGATGATGCCGTTATAAGCACGATAATTTCATTTGCCATGGCCGCCTCTGTCGCCTATTCTTTGCCGTACCCGCCGCCAATCCCCTTCAAATCCAGCATCGCCATAAACCTCGTCTCGCCCGGCGTGATAGAGTACGTCATCCTGACCCCCCAGCACTGCAGAGTGTAACGCAAGGAGTAATCCTGCTCCGTGGTTTTCCTGATTTCCATATCGCGCCACCACTGGGCGCCCAGGTCCCACTTCCCGAGTTTCACCGTGCCGCCGCCGATCAAGAATTGGGTCGCCGGGTTCCGCAGTGACTGTTCGGACAGGTTCGCCGACGCCCTTTCGGTCGTGATCCCGAAGCCCACAGTGTGCGACGACAGGGTCCGATCGTAGGGATCATAACTGGCGTTTCCGGTTAGCGAAAATAGTTTCGGTGTTTTTACGAACAACTCTCCGAGGACATCGGACCGCGTGTGGACGATGCTGCTCTGTTCTCGTGCGGCATTCAGGTCATAGGATTGAGAGAGCTTGAACACCATCAGATCGAAGGTCGTGTACGCAGAGGGGCCCGTCGACTCTTTGTAATGCGCCGTCAGGCGGTTGATCAGCGAGAACGTCGTGGTGTTAGACGACGTTACGGCATCGACAGCATCGAACTGGGGGATGTTGCCCTGGTCGATGTGAGGAATATAGATGTAGGAGACCCCGGGCTCGATGGAATGTCTGATCCGGCCGATGCCGGCCTCGCCATCCGTGCCGTAAACCCTGGAAATCCGGGCGTTGAGATCTACGCCGGCGTAGGCAAATTTTCGCTCCATCGGCGCAGCCGATGTGGCGCTCTCATCGTAAAACGTGGCACGGGCGCCCACCCGCGGCGTAAGACTGAGACCGCCGCTCCCGAAAGTCGCGGCGAACTCAGGGTTGAAGTCCACGCGTCTTATGCCGTCTCCGTTCTGCCTCACAAAATTCGTCGCCGACCCTTCAAAGTCCAAATGGACCGGACCGCCGATCGTTTCCTCATAGATGGTATACCGGAGTTCCGGCAGTTTCTGGACTGTCTTGTCGTTCGTTTGGGTGAGGTCCGTGGAGTACTGGCCCAAAAGATAGAGCGACGCCGCGTCCCATCTCTCGACATAAAAGGCATTGGAATCAATATAGGGTTTGGATTTCATTTCCAGTCTTTTATCGAGATCGTAATAGTAGTGTTCATCACTCACGAGATTGATATCGGCCCGGGCCGAGAGGTCCTCGGCGAACTCTTCCTGATGTTTGAACTGAAATTCCCATCGGGCCACGTTGGAATGGTTCAGGTCCCAGACCTTGGTATATACCTGCCCCATGGACTCACGGGAATTCATGTATCGATATTCGACGCCGGTGCCGTTGCCGGTGCGCGCCCGATAGTCCGAAGAGATCGTCATGTCCTTGCTGTCGGAGATGGCCCAGAAAAATGCGTTCTCTACAAAGAACCCGTCGCGATTGCTGTAGCCGGGCACGGGAATCAGGAAACCCGATTGTCTGCGCACGGGGAAAAGAAAATACGGAGTGTAGAGCATCGGCATGCCTTTGAT
>DAIDTZ010000144.1 GCA_027456925.1 Nitrospirota bacterium | reverse complement strand
GTCCGAGCGGACGAACCGTGGATTGATCAACCGGGCCCTTGAGGCGACCGTTGCGGAAACCTGTTTCCCGGCAAAAGTGGGGCTCGGGCATGTCCTGGACCTTCTGGATAAAAAAGTCGACTTCCTCTTTCTGCCGAGTTTCATCCGATTTCCGGTCGTCCACGAACAGTCTAAGAACGCCCAGGCCTGCCCCTATGCACAGGCCTTTCCGTATATTGCGAAAGCATCGATCAAGTTCGGAGAGGTCAAGACACTGGAACCCCTTCTCTTTCTGCATGATGAGCGCCAATTTGCGAAGAGTATGCGATCGGTGGGAAAGGCGCTCGGAAGGGGCAGAGCAGCCGTGGCGCGGGCCCAGCGAGCGGCAAGCGAGGCGCAAAAGAATTATCAACGTATTGTCGAGCAGCGCGGCAGCGTTGTCCTGTCGCAGATCAAGCCGGGCGTGAAGGCGCTCGTACTCATCGGCCGGAACTACAACACCTGTGATACGGGCCTGAATTTGAACTTGCCGTCAAAGATCAGGGACCTCGGCGTGCAGGCCATTCCCATGGATTTTCTGCCGCTCCACGAGGTGGACCTGTCCGGCCAGGAAGATATGTACTGGCGGTCGGGACAGAAAATCATGGCTGCCGCCCGTATCCTTCGTAAATATCCGAACATCTTCCCGGTCTATATTACGAATTTCGGATGCGGACCTGATTCGTTCATTACCCACTTCTTCCGCAAGGAAATGGACGGCAAGGCCTTTCTTCAGCTTGAAGTCGACGAGCACAGCGCGGACGCGGGGGCGATAACGCGGATCGAAGCGTTTATGGACAGCCTGCACAACGTAAAAGCCGGAGGACGCGCTGATGCCTTCGTTGTTCCTGCCAAGAGCAACGGCAACAGTTCGCTTCGCGCCAAGAAAGTCTACCTGCCGCCCATGACAGACCATGCACACGCGCTTGCAGCGGCGTTCCGGGCCTGCGGCGTCGAATCCGAGGTGCTGCCCGAGTCCGATGATGAGACGGTGCGGATCGGGAGGGAGCACAGCTCGGGCCGGGAGTGTTATCCGCTCGCGCTCACCACCGGAGACATGATCAAAGCGACCCGCCGTCCCGGGTTCGATCCGGACAGGAGCGCTTTTTTCATGCCCACGGGCAAGGGGCCCTGCAGGTTCGGCCAGTATCATCGCTATCACCGTCAGGTGCTCGACAAGCTTGGGCTCGAACGCGTCGAGATCCTGGCCCCCATGCAGGACGAATCGCTCCATGGTGACGTGCGGGCCCTGGATAAGAATTTTGTTCTCATGAGCTGGCGCGGGGTCTTCGCCGTCGATATGCTGCAGAAAGCGCTCTGGGAGACCCGGCCCCATGAAAAACAGAAGGGGCAAACAGACCGTGTCTACCAATCAGCGCTCGAACGACTGACCCTTGCCATTGAAAAGAGGGAGGACCTCCTGCCTCTGTTGAGAGCGGCCTATAAAGACTTTTCCTCGATCGAGATAGCGAAACGGACCAGGCCCGTGATCGGCGTCGTCGGTGAGATCTATATCCGCTCGAACCGGTTCAGCAACGAGGATGTGGTGAGACAGATAGAAAAACTCGGCGGCGAGGCATGGGTGGCGCCCATCTCCGAATGGCTCCTGTATATCAACACCACGGCCATGGTATCGGCAAAAATGAACAGCTCGTGGAAAGATATGCTCAAGGCATACGTGACCGGGCGTATTCAGCACAAGGACGAGCAGCGGTTTCTGAGCGGGTTCAACGGGAGCCTGCGGAGTCTCCACGAGCCGAGCATCGAACAGACCCTCCATACGGCCCTTCCTTATATTCACCATTCCTTCGAAGGTGAAGCTGTCTTGTCCGTGGGGAAAGCGATTGACTATATCAACCGCGGAGTTTCGGGCATTGTGAATGTGATGCCTTTCACCTGCATGCCGGGCACCATCGCGACCGCCGTGCTCAAGCGGGTGCGTGAAGACCATCAAAATATTCCCCTCCTGAATATCGCCTATGAAGGCCAGGGGGATTCGCAGACCCTTACGCGGCTTGAAGCGTTTATGCACCAGGCCAAGGCCTACAAGCAGCCTCGTACGGCGTGACGGGCGAAGAGGGGACATGGTCACTGTGCCAGGTGACTTTTTTAGAGGCGTAGTTGCTGTATATTGTTGCAAGATTTTGAAACGGGGACAGCCTCTGCTGGCTTGATTTGACTCATTCCAAAACAGGATTTTTTTTATTATCAGCTTGACATGGTGCGGAGAAAACGGTATTCTTTCACTATCCGCGGATAATTCCCGGACAAATTTCAAAAAAGAAACAAGAGGAGAAACAGAATGGCAAATGGTGTAGTCAAGTGGTTCAACAACAGCAAGGGGTTTGGGTTTATCACGCAGGAGAACGGTGAGGACGTATTTGTGCACTTTTCGGCAATTTCAGGGGACGGTTTCAAATCCCTGAACGAGGGTGACAAGGTGACCTTCGAAGTCGTAAAGGGCCCCAAGGGTCTTCAGGCTGCGAACGTAGCAAAAGTCTAACAAGTGAAAAATTAAAATTTATAACAATTCCAAAAGCCCCGAAGCAACTCGGGGCTTTTTTTATTGATTTCCCGTTCTGCCGATTTCTATGCTTCGGGAAATACAAAAGGCGGTGACAGCTCACCGCCTTCAGGGCTATTCTCTATTAGTGTGGTTGCCGTGCTCCTGCTTTGTCATCTCTTTACTTCCACTTCCTGGTACTTTCCTACACTTTTTCAGCAGCTGTTTGTTTCGTCCGTGCTGATGCCGGCGCCGAAACGACATAACCCATTGCAGTTCCCAGCAAGCCGCCGACG
>DAIDTZ010000143.1 GCA_027456925.1 Nitrospirota bacterium | reverse complement strand
CTTCGGTAGCAGGAGCGTGTGGCCGTCAGGCACGCCGCCGGTGCGGGCGGAGATATAGCCGCCCGACTGGATGATCTTGTCGAAGGCCCCGCGGTCCACGATCAGGTCCTTGATCACCGGAAAGGCCTTTGCGCGGAACGGTTCTATATAGAGGGTATCGTTGTCCTTGAAGTGGCGCATGTGGAGCTGGCAGAGGGTCGTCTTTTCCCTCGGCCCGTGCGGCGCCCCGTTCACGACCTGGCCGCACATGCCGAAGATGCCTTCCCGGCAATCGCTGTCGAAGGCGATGGGCTCCTCGCCTTTGACGATCAACCCCTCGTTCACGACATCGAGCATCTCCAGAAAGGACATGTCGCTGGAGATGTCCTTGGCTTCGTATTGGACGAGCCGGCCGGGGTCTTTTGAACTTTTTTGGCGCCAGACATATAAGGTCAGGTTCATTTCAAAACCTCAAAACAGAAATCAGTTTCGCCACTGAGACACAGAGTCACGGAAAAAACTTATCTTGAAAATTCTTTTTCACTTTTTAAACGAATAATTCTCTCAGTGTCTCCGCGCCTCCGTGGCAAGTACTATTATTTATAACTTCGTGTTGCCGGATGTGCATGCTCGAACACCAGCGGTTCCTTGTGAAGCTCCGGTTCTTTGTCAACGCCCTTATACTCCCAGGCGGAAACATAGCTGAAATGTTCATCGTCCCGGAGCGCTTCGCCCTCCACGGTCTGGTGCTCGACGCGGAAATGGGCGCCGCAGGATTCATCACGCTGCAGCGCGTCTCTCGTCAATAGCTCGGCAAATTCCAGAAAGTCTGCAACGCGGCCGGCTTTTTCGAGTTCCTGGTTCAGCTCCCTGCCGCCGCCGGGGATGGTCACGTTCTTCCAGAACTCAGCGCGAATTTCAGGGATGCGCTTGAGCGCTTCTTTCAAGCTCGCCTCGCTTCTCGACATGCCCACATTGTTCCACATGAGCTTGCCGAGTTCCCGGTGAAATTCATGGGCGGTTTTTTTGCCTCTGATGGCGAGCAGCCGTTTGGTGAAGGCCTCGACCTCTTCGCAGGATTTCTTAAATTCCGGGGCCTCAGGCGCAACAGCGCCCGGTTTTGTATCGGCCAGGTAATTGGCAATCGTATAGGGGATGATGAAGTAGCCGTCCGCAAGCCCCTGCATCAGGGCGCTTGCGCCGAGGCGGTTTGCGCCGTGGTCGGAAAAGTTCGCTTCCCCGAGCACGAACAGGCCGGGCAGATGGCTCTGGAGATCGTAGTCCACCCACAGGCCGCCCATGGCGTAGTGAGGGGCTGGGTAAATGCGCATGGGCTGCTTGTAGGCGTTCTCATCGGTGATGCGCTCGTACATTTCGAAGAGGTTGCCGTAGCGTTCCCGGATCGTGTCTTCACCGAAGCGCTTGATGGCATCGGAGAAATCCAGGTACACGCCGCGCCCGCCCGGGCCTACGCCCCTGCCTTCATCACAGACTTCTTTTGCAGCTCTCGACGTGACATCGCGGGCAGCAAGGTTTCCGAATGACGGGTATTTGCGTTCAAGATAATAATCACGCTCAGCCTCGGGCACCGCATCGGGTTTACGCGAATCGCCTTTTGTTTTCGGGACCCACACGCGGCCGTCGTTCCGGAGAGACTCGGACATGAGCGTGAGCTTTGCCTGGTGCTCTCCCGTGACCGGGATGCAGGTCGGGTGGATCTGGGTAAAGCAGGGGTTCGCGAAAAATGCGCCCTTCTTGTATGCGCGGAACGTGGCAGTGACGCCCGACATAACGGAGTTCGTCGTGAGGAAAAAGACGTTGGTATAGCCGCCTGAACAGAGACAGACCGCGTCCGCGGCATGGGACTCGATCTTTCCGCTCACGAGGTCTCGCACCGTAATGCCCTTGGCATGGCCGTCAACGACTACGAGGTCCAGCATTTCCGTGCGGGGGTGGAGCGTTACCGTGCCCGCCCTGATTTGGCGCGAGAGCGCGCCGTAGGCGCCGAGCAGGAGCTGCTGGCCCGTCTGGCCGCGGGCATAGAACGTGCGCGACACCTGGGCGCCGCCGAAGGAGCGCGTCGCGAGGTAGCCGGCGTAATCACGCGCAAAGGGCACGCCCTGGGCCACGCACTGGTCGATGATATTCGCGGAGAGCTGGGCGAGACGGTACACGTTCGCTTCGCGTGAGCGAAAGTCGCCGCCCTTGATCGTGTCGTAGAACAGGCGCTCGACGCTGTCGCCGTCGTTCGGATAGTTCTTGGCCGCGTTGATCCCGCCCTGGGCCGAGATGCTGTGGGCGCGCCGCGGCGAATCCTGGAAGCAGAAAGCGTCAACGGCATACCCCAGTTCCCCGAGCGAAGCCGCTGCCGAAGCGCCGGCGAGGCCGGTGCCGGTGACGATGATGCGGTACTTCCGCTTGTTCGCGGGGTTCACCAGCTTCATCTCGGAAAGCCGTTTGTCCCACTTCTCGTGCAGGGGGCCCGATGGTATTTTGCCGTCGAGGATCATAAGGTCAGGACCTCGCAGAGGGCATGGTGCATAGAGTAGGGCGATGCCCCCCCTGCGCCATGCGCTCTGCTCTTTGCGTATTTATCCTTTCAACAGTCCCAGTACGATCGCCACCGGGATCGCGCAATACCAGACAAAAAGCAGGACCGCCACAACGTTCCCTGTCTTTTCGACGACCGGGAGCGTCCGTTCGTTGTTCATCCCCCAGGTCTGGAAGGAGCTCTGGATGCCGTGGAGCAAGTGCAGGCCCAGTGCGGCAAGAGAAACGACATAGACGCCGGCAATGCCGATCTGCCGGAAGCTTTGCGCCACCATCATGAAGATATCAGGCCGTCCAAGCGCGTCGGGGTGGGTGTCCGCGGCGACCGCCGGATTCGTCACCTTAAAGGTAAATTGAAGAAGATGGTAGATAAGAAAGACCGCGACGATGACTCCGGTCCAGATCTGGTTCCTTCCTACGAAGGTTGCCCGGAGATAACGGGTTTTTGCATAGGGTTCCGGCTTTGCGGCGTGGTTCTCAAGCTTCAGGAGCGTGCCGTACCAGGTGTGAAAGACAAAGGCCAGAAAAAGAACGAGCCTGCCTCCCCAGATAAAGAGCGGCAGCTTGTACAGTGCAACGACGTAGGCGTTCAGCGCGTGAAAGAAGATGGTAGAGTTCCCGGCAATATGAAAAATGATGAAGACGACCAGGACCTGGCCGGTGATCGCCATCATGATTTTTTTGCCGACAGCGGATGTGGGGAGAAGCATGGTTCTACCTTTACCGTTCACGATCAGGAATTTTAATCCGTCATCTTCCTCGGGTCAAGCAGTTTGTCCAGTTCTTCTTTTGGAAGGTCCGTCATTTCCGCGGCCACGTCCTTTATCGGCCGTCCTTCCGCATACGCCTTCTTGGCGATCTGCGCCGCCTTATCGTAGCCGATGACCGGGTTCAGGGCCGTTACGAGGATCGGGTTCTGGTCCACGAACGCCGCGATGCGCTCCAGGTTCACCGTAAAGCCGGCGATCGCGTTGTCCGCCAGGAGCCTCGAAGCGTTGGCCAGGAGCATGATCGACTGGAGCAGGTTGTGGGCAATGGCAGGCAGCATGACGTTCAGCTCGAAATTCCCCTGCTGATTGCAGACGGTGATGGCCGCATCGTTGCCCGTGACCTGGGCCGCCACCATCATCATCATTTCGCACATCACGGGGTTTACCTTGCCGGGCATGATGCTCGATCCCGGCTGGAGCGCCGGCAAAGAGAGCTCTCCGAGCCCGGCGATCGGGCCGCTGTTCATCCAGCGGAGATCATTGGCCATCTTCATGAACGACGACGCCGCGGTCTTGAGC
>DAIDTZ010000142.1 GCA_027456925.1 Nitrospirota bacterium | reverse complement strand
CGAGTGAGAGGGCCTGGTCCTTCTCCCGGGTGAGAACGACCTTCATGCGCGCGTCTTTTTGGAGCAGCTTCCTGACGTCTTGGGCAAGCTCCAGGTCAAAGGACTTCTCCAGGCCCTGGGCGGTCAACAGGCCCGCGTCCTTGCCTCCATGGCCCGGATCGAGCACGACGACGAGCGGCTGATCACCTGCCTGCGCAGGAGCAAGCGGGGCGCTGCCCTTCGCAATGTCGATCACGATCCGGTCCGGGCCGCGCAGCGTGAAGTCTTTCACCTCTCACGCCGCGGCATCGAGGCGGATCACGGCGTAGGTCCTGCCGCCCTCCTCGTGCGACTCAAGGGCTGCAATCACCCCGTCATGGACAACGGGCAGCGGCGACTTGAGCAGGAACGGGCCTTCGTAGGAGCTCAGCATCACGCTTCGGCCGTCCTGCGACCGCGTCAACGCATACGGCGCCGCCGCCTCGGCTTCAAACACGACGCGGGTGAACGCAGCATAGGAGGAAGAGCGGACCGCTTTGATGGTCAGTCCCTTTTCCGCAGCTCCGGCAGCTGTCGCTAAGAGCAGCAGACAGAAAAAAATAATGGTGAGGGTTTTGCGCATACGGCGTACCATAGTAACACATCATGCCGATTAGTGCAACTGAAAGCCCGAAAAACCCCTAAAAAAACCGGGCAATACAAGTAGAATTTGCATCTTCCCCTTTGCTGTGTTAATCTGTCCGCCTGATGAATGCGACGAAGATCCTCGGCGAAACGGGAATGATTGCACAGGCCATGCGCATGGCCTATGAGCATCGGCCCCAACAGATCGAAATGGCGGCTGTTGTCGAGAAATCGCTCCGCGACAAAGCGCACTTGATCGTTGAGGCGGGCACCGGCGTTGGCAAGAGCCTGGCCTACCTCGTCCCCCTGGTCCTCTGGACGCGCGAAGGAAATGTCCGCGCCGTCGTTGCCACCTACACCAAGGCGCTCCAGCAGCAGCTCGTGGACAAAGATCTTCCATTTCTCAAGAACGTGCTCGGCGATTTCCAGTATGCCCTCTGTGTGGGCGGCGAGAACTACCTTTGCCTCCGCCGGTTCGACTATCTCCGCATCGGCAACCTCTACGAACAGAACGAGATCGAGCCGTTAAACCGGCTCTTCGCCTGGTCCACGATGACCAAGACGGGGCTCCGGAGCGAACTGGAGATCGAACCGTTGCCAAGCCTCTGGGCCAAGGCATGCCGCCAGGCAGATCTCTGCTTCGGCAAAGACTGTTCCTATTATAAGGACTGCTTTTACCTCAAGGCGAAATCGCTCGAACAGCAGGCCCATATTCTTGTGGCGAACCATCATCTCTTCTTCGCCGACATGGCAACCGGCGGCAACGTGCTGCCGCAGTTCAAAGCCGTGGTCTTCGACGAGGCCCACCAGGTCGAAGACGTGGCGACCGATTACCTGGGCGTCGAGGTTACGAACTTTTCCGTGAAGTACCTGCTCGATACGCTCCTTTCACAGCGCACGCGGAAAGGACTTCTCACCCGCCTCACCGTGCAGGACGCCGAAGTGCAGGTCCTGCGGGGCAGGGTAGACGGGCTCCGGGTCGTCTCGGACAACTTCTTTTTGAACCTTCACCCCTTCCTCTCCAGGGAGCCCACGCTCCGGATACGGCAGCGGAACATCGTGCCCTACATCCTGAGCGAGCCGCTCATGGAACTGCGGGATTCGCTCCTCGAACTTACGGCGGACTCCCAGGAAGAGGAGCTTGAAGTCAAGGCCTTCGCCGCGCGGGCGCAATCCCTTGCCTCGGCCGTACGGATCAATCTTGACCAGAGCGCGGAAGGTTTCGTGTACTGGGCGGAGCGGGAGAACCTGCGGTACCGGCTCGTTGCATCGCCGATCGATGTGGCGGGTACGCTCCGCGAGAACCTCTTCGGCAAAGCCGATACGGTGATCCTGACTTCCGCAACTCTTTCCGCCGCAGGGGCCTTCACGTATATCAAGAACCGGCTCGGCCTCGATGCACCAATGGAACTGCAGCTTGACTCTCCCTTTGATTTCGAAAAACAGGCCCTGCTCTACATCGCAACCGGCCTCGATGACCAGCAGGCAAGCGGGTACCAGGAGCGCTTTGACGCGGAATTGAAATCCGTGCTCACGATCACCGGGGGAAGGACGCTCGTCCTGTTCACCAGCTACGGCCAGCTCAGAAAGAGCGCGGAGACCCTGCGAAAGGAGCTGCCGGAACTCGGCTTCCTGTGCCAGGGAGAGATGCCCGCCTACCGCTTGATCGAACAGTTCAAGAGCGTTCCCCGCGGGGTGCTCATGGGCACCGCTTCGTTCTGGCAGGGGATCGACATCCCCGGAGAAGCCCTCCAGTGCGTCGTGATCGCGAAGCTGCCCTTCGCCGTGCCGGACGAACCCATCGTCGAGGCCCGCATGGAGCGGCTCAAAAATCCATTTTTTGAATACCAGGTCCCTCAGGCGACGCTTCTTTTTCGCCAGGGCTTCGGCAGGCTCATCCGCACGAAGACCGACCGGGGCGCGGTTGCCGTTCTCGATTCGCGCATTATTACAAAGAACTACGGCAAGTCGTTTTTAAAGTCCATACCGAAGTGCCGGATAACCGATGAACGGGAACGTTTCAGTGAATTCTTCGAAGCACTGAGAAAACGAGAGTGAATCTGCAATTGGCTCGACATTGCAGCTGTTTGCGCAAAGCCGCAAAGAACACAAAGAAAATCAATTACTCCTGTTTGTGAAAGACCTCACTACATGGCACAACCGTGGGAAACGATAGATAAAGTTGAAACCCCGGACGGCATCCTGGAACTGCGAAAGCGGGGAGAGCGGGACTTTTTGATCATGATCAACAACCGCGTGCTGATGAACAGCAGCGCGAACCGATCGGAAATAAAACTCGGCGAAGAGGCCTGCAGGCTCGTCGCCGCACGCAGGGGTCCCCGGGTCCTGATCGGCGGACTGGGAATGGGCCTGACGCTGCGTGCAGCGCTTGACGCTTTGCCTTCCTCAGCCCGGGTCATGGTGGCTGAACTCAACCCCATCGTGGCAGGCTGGTGCCGCGGCCCTCTCGCGGGACTGACCAAAAACGCTGCTTCTGACCCGCGGGTCACCATCGTGATCGACGACGTTGCTGCCGTGATCGCAAGGTCCGCGCAGACAGGATCGCAACAATTCGACGCCATCATTATCGATCTCTATGAAGGTCCCGGATCAGCCGCGGACGCGCAGCATGATCCCTTTTACGGAAGCCGCGCTCTTAAGACGACTGCCGCCGCTCTTACGCAGACCGGCGTCTTTGCCGTATGGGGAGAGAACTCCGATGCCGCGTTTGAAAAGCGGCTCGCTGCAGCGGGATTTTCCGTGGAGCGCCTGCGGCCCGGCAGGGGCGGCTTGAGGCATGTGGTATATATTGCGCAAAAAATCGATTGAGGAAACTGATGTTGAAAATCACGGCAAGCGACTAAGGTTGTGGTTCAGAAAAAACTATTTAAAAAGCTCTCATTCCTGCAGCTTTTTACTTTTCTGATGAACTAGTACTTCGTAAAATTAGTTCTTGCTAGTTTATGCATTTCATGGCACACTGTTCCGTAAGGAGGTGTCCATGAGCCAAAAACAGTTTTTGGTCCAACTGAACGAGCAGGAACGTCACCGGTTGCAACAGATCGTGCGGTCAGGCAAACATAAAGCACGAAAAATCGCCCGATGCCGAGTCTTACTACTGGCTGATGGGCCCACTGGCAAAACAGATCAAGAGATTTCCGATGCCTTAGACATATGCCTAGCCACAATATTCAATATCAGGCGGCGTTACTCTCAGGAGGGATTAGAACGCGCCATTGGTGAAGGGACACGTTCCGGTCAGCCTCCGAAATTCAAAGGTAGAACTGCAGCGAAGATCACGGCGATAGCTTGCAGCACTCCGCCGGATGGTCAAGCTCGCTGGACTTTGCGATTATTGGCTGATCGCATTGTAGAACTCAAGATCGTTGAGTCCATATCGCATCAAAGCGTAAGTAACATTCTAAAAAAAACGAACTCAAACCGCACTTAAAGAAACAATGGTGTATAGGGCTGATCACGGCTGAGTATCTCTGGCGCATGGAACAGGTTTTGGATATTTATGAACGCCCGTATGATCCGGATTATCCCGTTGTCTGTTTTGACGAGCGTCCCTGTCAGCTCTTAGGCGATGTCCTGATGCCGATCCCCATGAAGCCTGGGCGCGTAGAGCGCCAGGATTACGAGTATGAACGCAACGGAACCTGCGTGGTGCTCATGGCCATTGAACCGTTATCCGGTCGCCGTGTCATAACCGTTACAGAACGGAGAACCAAAAAAGATTATGCCGAGTTTATGAAAGCATTAGCGGCGAAGTATCCGGCGGCCAAAAAGATCGTTCTGGTCCAGGACAACCTAAACACGCATAACCCTTCATCCTTCTATGAAGGCTTTCCAGCAGCCGAAGCGTTTGTTTTGGCGCAACGCTTTGAAATGGTTTATACCCCCAAGAAAGCCAGTTGGCTGAACATGGCCGAGATTGAATTATCAGCTCTATCCAAGCAATGCCTGGACCGACGCATTGCCGAGATGAAGACGTTAGCTGCACAAGTGGGCAGCTGGACAAGACAACGCAATCAGCTTAAAGCCGGAATTTCCTGGAACTTTACAAAGAACGATGCTCGAAACAAATTGAGCCGATTCTACAACACTATTAATAATTAAGTTTACAATGTACTAGCTCTTCCGATTGGCGTCGGACAACGATACCATTTTCAATCGAACAACAGTTCCAAATTACTGCGGACAATGATTCCGACGATCTCGGCCAGTGTTTCAAGAGCAGATCACAGATTCCTTAATTCTCTTTGTATCACTGCATTTTGTGATATAGTTTTTCGTCAATAGCTTCTTCCTGAAGCGTTGGAGTCGCCGTTCCTCGCAACAATCAAGAATACAACCGAAATTAAACACCTGATGCTACCCCTCTAATACCCGTCCCGGGCGATTGACATGCCACGGGATTCGGCATATAGTCGTGGCATTGTACGGGATGGTCGCGGATCGGTTTCTCCGGGATCTGGTTTGTGAAATACGGGGAGAGCTCTGGCGCAAACCTCGAGCGAGCTGAAAATATTTGCCGCTGGTTGCTTATTTTTAAACAAAATAGTTGACTTACTCTCAGTTCGCAGGATAAAGCGTGTCGATTACCGCGTGCAGATCACTCGGTTGAACCGGTTTTGTCACGTAACCGTTGGCACCGAGCGCAAGCCCTCTTTTTGCGTCTTCCTCCTTGCCTTCAGTGCTTACAATAATGATCGGGATATGATTGTACGCTCCAAGCTCCTTTACTTTCTTGACAAACTCAAGCCCATTCATCACAGGCATGTTGATGTCTACAAGCATCAAATTGGTGTCTGGGTGCTTCACGAGAGCGTTCAGCCCCTCCTGACCGTTCTTTGCTGCCACTATGGCACATCTGTAACGCATGAGAACCATCTTATACATCTGATGTATCAACGCGGAATCGTCAACTAAGAGAACTTTTTTCAGCATCCTTACCTCCCGTTAAACGTGATTTTACAATCACACGCTGAAAGCTATATAGATAAATTTGAATCCGCTTTGGCTATCCCCGCCTATTTATCTTTCAAGAGGTCGAGAAAGCTTTGGATCGTGGTGAGCTTGCGTTCGGACTGCGAGTAGAGCTTTGACGAAAAGAGCGCCGTGGCTGCGTGACCTGCAAGCATGGATAACAGTTCATAATCGACGTTCGAGAACGCCTGTTTCTGAAGGAGGAGCTTGTAGATCACAATAACGCCGATCACGTGTTCCTTGATTTTGAGCGGAATGCAGGCGAGTGGATGTATATAATCCACTCCCTTGAGGTCCGTGGGGTCCCCGTCTCGGTAATACGCCTCACCGGTTTTTGTCGCCTGCCCGATGATGCCGTCCCCGATCTTGACGCTGAAACTTGCCTCCAAGCCCATGCCCTCCTGCGCAACAATCGAGAGTTCATTCGTTTTTTCGTCGAGCATCATGATGGAGAACTCCTCGGCGCCGATCAGGTTCATGACGATCTCTAGAATAACTTTAAGACTTTCATTAAAATCCAGCGTGGAGTTGAGCTGATAGCTGGCAACGTAGAGATTCGCGAGGTTGTTGTTCTCGGTTTCCACCTCGAGGTAACGGTTGGCGAAGTCTTTGTTTTCTTCCTCCACGTGGCGGAAGCGATAGATGAGACCCTTGTTTTCTTCCTCAAGGAGCGTT
>DAIDTZ010000141.1 GCA_027456925.1 Nitrospirota bacterium | reverse complement strand
TCCTGACTCATAGGTCTTTCTCCTCCTGATAAATCTTTAAAAATAAAATATAAGAACGAGTGCCGCAGCTTTACGGTAAGAATGCTGCTACTACCTGACTTTTCGGCTCAAAATTCCACCTCAAGAGAGGTCTTTGCTATGGCGCTCAGCGGGATTTCCATGACCGTTCCCGTTTCGAGCTCCACTTTCACTATTTCACTGACCAGGCCGAGCAGCTTTCCTTTGAACACTTTCTGCCCGTTGATCTGCTGGTACGTCTTGACCTTGATCGTACTTCCCGTGAAACGGACAAAATGCCCGGGTGTGGTCAGCGTTCGATCAAGTCCGGGGGAAGAGACTTCCAGCGTGTACGCATGAGGAATGATATCCTCCACGTCGAGAGCAGCGCTCAAGTCCCTGCTTACAGACTCGCAGTCACTTAAGGTGACCCCTGATTCCTCCCGGTCGATGAATATCCTCAAAAGCCATTTCGGCCCGTGCTTCTGGAGTTCCAGGTCCCACAGGGAGAGTCCGAGCGACTCCAGAATCGGATCGAGGAGCTGCCGTATCTGATCCGCCATATCGGCCATGATTTCCCCCAAATAAAAAGAGTGGGCAAATGCAATTGCCCACTCTAAAAGGATTTTCCCAGAGTGTTGCTAATCTTTTAACACAGCAGCGACGGGAATGCAAGAAAAAAGTGCACCTTCAGCCGGTTAAGACGAAATGCGGCCCCACCCCAATGATGACCGGCATGAACGGAGGGGAACAGCAGCGTTCCGCTATTTGTTCAACAGCACCGCCGCTTCTTTGGCAAAATAGGTGAGGATGATATCCGCTCCCGCTCGCTTCATGGCAATGAGCGACTCCATCATGGCGCGTTCGCCGTCGATCCATCCGAGCTTTGCAGCTGCCTTGATCATGGAGAACTCACCGCTCACATTGTAGGCAGCCACGGGCAGGTTGAATTGCTGTTTGACCTGGTAGATAATGTCGAGATAGGCGAGCGCCGGCTTGACCATCACGATATCGGCTCCCTCGTCGACATCCAGCGCCACTTCACGCAAGGCCTCTCGGCTGTTCGGAGCGTCCATCTGGTAGGAACGCCGGTCGCCGAACTGCGGCGTCGATTCCGCTGCCTCACGGAAGGGACCGTAGAAACTTGACGCATATTTGGCTGCATAGGACATAATCGGAGTATCGGAGAAGCCCTCGCTGTCGAGCGTGTGCCGTATGGCGCCGACCCTGCCGTCCATCATGTCCGAGGGCGCGACCATGTCCGCGCCCGCCTTGGCATGGGAGAGCGCTTCTTTAGCCAGGAGCTCCAGCGTGGCGTCGTTCTGTACTGTCCCGTTTTTTATCACGCCGCAATGGCCATGACTTGTGTATTCGCAGAGACAGACGTCGGTGATAACAATGAGTTCCGGCAGTTTGTTCTTGATGGCTTTGATCGCGTGCTGGACAATGCCTTCGTCCGAATAGGCCTCACTGCCGGCCTCGTCCTTATGTTCCGGAATACCGAAGAGAAGGACCGCAGGAATGCCGAGCCCTTGCACTTCTTCGCAGTCCTTTACGATATTCTCGATGGATTGCTGAAAATTCCCGGGCATGGAGCTGATCTCTTTTTTCACCCCTTTACCATGGGTCACAAACAAGGGATAAATAAAATCATCAGGCGAGAGTTTGGTCTCCCGCACCATGCGGCGTATGTTCTCATTGGACCGAAGCCGTCTCGGCCGGTACAGGGGTTGGAACATGGGATCACCTCGAAGAATCTATAACCACGGATGAACACTGTTTAAGACAAATCTTAAATCCGCAATTCTTAATTCTAAATTTTTAATTCGTCACTGCTCTAGCTGCACCCGCATCCGCCGGAACCGCACCCGCCGCCGCTCTTCTTGGATGCTGATTCCTCGCCGCCGCAGCCACAGCTGCCGCCTTCCGGCGCCCCGTTCGGGAAACCGATGACAAAACCCTCGCCCCGCTCGTCGACGATAAACCCGAGTTCGGCCCCATCAAGGGTCTTCGTGGTCGATGCATCAAGGAACAGCCGGGCGCCGTTCTTTTCCACAACCGTGTCCCCATCGCCGGTCTTGTCGTCAATCATGATCTCGTAGGAAGGGCCGCAGCATCCGCCGCCGGCCGACGACACCCGCAAGGCATGATTCGGCACGCCCTCAGCGTTCAATATCTCTTTAATTTTGTCTGCTGCCAGATCTGAAATGGTTATCATGTATTCTCCTTTTT
>DAIDTZ010000140.1 GCA_027456925.1 Nitrospirota bacterium | reverse complement strand
CCGTGTCAAGTTTGATGGTTTCGTAAAAAGTCCTTAAAGCCGTCTTTGCGAGCGAAGCGAAGCAATCTCGTAGTTCGCAACTGCCTGAAAAATCGAGATTGCCGCGTCGCTCCGCTCCTCGCAATGACGGCAGAGGAGACTTCTTACGACATCATCAGATTTGATCCGTGTCAAATGCCGTTTTTAGGTTGATGTGTCTCCGCGTACTCCGCGCCTCCGCGAGAGATGCCTTTTGCTTTTTGGTTATTCCAGGTTTCGAGGGATGGTGGGCGCACAGCAGAAATGATCTATTTCTTTTTCATCAGCAACAGCAGCCACAGGGCGAGGGCGCCGCAGAGGCCGGCCGACCACGCGCTCTCGTGGTTGAAATGGTTGATGCGCAGCACGACCGAGGCCATGCCCGCCCCGACGATCAGGATGGCAAAGATAAACCCTCTGCCGATACGGGAGATCTTGTGAAGTTCGGCCACGATGTCCCGCGACGTGATCTCGACCCGGGTTTCGCCGCGGCTCGTGGTCACCAGGAATTCGGTCAGCAGTTTCGGCAGCGCCGCAAGCGAGCGGCCCGTTGCTACAAGGCGTGTCAGAACACCGGAGGCGGTCATGGCATCGGTCTTGATGAAGCGCTTCGCAAAGGGTGTTGCGATCTCGATGATGTTGGTCTCGGGGTCGAGCTGCGACGCGAGGCCGTTGAGCATGCCCACGACCCTGCCGAAGAGGATGAAGTCGTTCGGGATCTGGATCGACGGGGAGAGTTGGAGCGACTCAACGATATCGTTGCCGATCTCCTTTACGTTCATGGCCTTGAGCTCGGAGGGCGAGATGTCGCGGTATTTCTGAAGAATCCGCTCGGTGAACTGTACGAGCGGCTGGATGTCCTTGGTGAGCGGTATGAACCCCATGTCCACGAGGGCGCGCACCAGGCCCAGGGCGTCCCGGTCCACGATGGCCGTAAAGGCCCGGCGCAGCCCTTCTTTCTTCGGAGCAGAGAGGCGGTCAACCATCCCGAAATCGACGAGGATGACTTCCGGACCCGGCCGCACGAAAATATTTCCCGGGTGCGGGTCGCCGTGGAAGAACCCGTCGACAAAGACCATCTGGCAATAGGCCTCGGCAAGGGTGCGCGCCACCTCTTTCCGGTCAATCCCCTGCGCGTCGATCTTCTCAAAGTCCGTGATCTTGATGCCTTCGAGATATTCGAGGGTAAGCACCGTGGAGGTCGTAAAGGGCCAGTAGACGATGGGGATCTTGATCTTCGGATTCCTCGCGAAATTCCGGGCAAAGGTCTCGGCGTTCTTTCCCTCCTGGAGGTAGTTCAGCTCTTCGTAGATGATCCGGGAAAATTCGTAATAGATCACGTCGAGGTTGATCTGGCGGTAGAGCACGCGCAGGATCCTGATCACGAATTTGAGGGTCCGGATATCGGCCGCGATCACTTCCTCGATGCCGGGGTACTGCACTTTCACCACGATGCAGTCCCCGTCCCGGAGACAGGCCTTATGCACCTGGCCGAGCGACGCCGAAGCGATCGGGACCTCGTCGAAAGAAGAGAAGACCTCGTCCATGGGCCCCAGTTCCTCGGTGACCCGCTTCACGATATCGCGGAAGGGCGCCGGCGGCACCTGGTCCTGGAGCTTCGAGAGCTCGTCGGTGTATTCCTCGGGAAGGATGTCCACGCGCGAGGACAGGAACTGGCCGATCTTGATCAGGACGCCGCGCATCTCGATCATGCGCTCGCGCAGCAAGCGCGCGTTTGCGGCATGGAGCCCTTTCAGGCGTTCCTGGCGCAGGGAGTCGGATGCGAAGACGTTTCTCAGGGATAGGAATTTGTAGCTCAGAAGGACCCTGAGAAAAAGAAGCACTCCCTGGACAAAGCGGCCCCGGTATCGGGAAAAATTCATACTTGGATTATACCAGATTAAAAAGAGGAAGGGTATCGAAGAGAAAAGGATGATGGAGCAGAGAGCAGAGGGTGAACCTGCAACGCCATGCACAACGCGCTCTCTTCGCGTTTACGTAAATATCCCGATCACCGCGCCGGTCATGCAGGTAGCGAGCGTTCCCGCCACGAGCGCCTTCATGCCGAGGCCCACAACCTCGTCCCGACGCTCCGGCGAGAGACTTCCCAATCCTCCGATCAGAATGCCGAGGCTTCCGAAATTCGCGAAGCTTGCAAGTGCGTACGTCATAATAAGCCGGCTTCGTTCATCAAGCGCTCCGGCCGGGAGCCTGGCCATTTCGAGGAACGCGAGCAGTTCGTTCAGGATCGTTTTCGTGCCCATGAGATAGCCCGCGGTCTGCGCCGGGGACCAGGGAATGCCCAAGAGCCAGACAACGGGCGCCATCACGTAACCGAGAAGCCTCTGGAGCGTGAGCGGTTGCCCGGCGACATTCGGAAGCAGCCCGATCAGCAGATTCGCGAGATGGACAAGGGCCACCATGACCACGAGCATGGCGATTATGTTCAGGAGCAGTTGCAGGCCGTCCATCGTGCCTTTTACTACGGCATCCATGGAGCTGGACGCGGTTCTTTGGGGGATGAGTTGCCCTGCCGTCTCCTCGCCCGTCTCGGGGACCATGATGCGCGCGATCGTAATTGCAGCGGCAACGTGGATGAAGGAAGCTATCAGGAGATGGCCAATGGGGTCCGGGATCACGTTGTTCAGAAAAGCAGCGTAAAGGACCATGACCGTTCCTGCAATGCAGGCCATGCCGACGGTCATGAGCGAGAAAAGCTCGCTCCGGGTCATGTTCTTCAGATAGGGCTTGATCACGAGCGGGGCCTCGACCATGCCGAGGAAGATCGTGGTTGACGCTCCCAGGCCCAGTGCGCCGCCGATGTTCATTGTCTTCCGGAGCAGAAAGGAAAAGCCCTTTACCATATACGGCAGGAGCTTCCAGTAGAAAAGAAGCGCCGAGAGAGCGCCGATCACAAGTACGAGAGGCAGCGCCTGGAAAGCGAGAATGAAGTTCGACCCCGGGTCCTTGAGCAGGAAGGGCGGCGTACCGCCGCCGATGTAACCGAAGACAAAGGACGTGCCGGCCTGTGTTGCCGACTCGAGCGCCAGAACGACATTATTCAGCGCCAGGAATATTTTTTTGAACAGGGGGACGGAAAGAAGAACGCCCGCGACCGCGAGCTGGACCGCGACGCCGGTCAGGACGATGGTGTACCTGACCGCTCTCCTGTTTTCGCTGATGAGCCACGCGATCCCCAGGAAGACGAACAACCCGAGCACAGGTTGCAGAAGCATGAAGAACTCCTTTCTTACGGCAGGAACCGCTCACGGCCGCCTGCGCTAAATCTCCCAGGGATAGCCGATGAAAATTGCGGGCGCGACCCCTTCCCTGCCGAACCCGAGGTCTCCCCGAAACACGACCCCAGACGCGGTAACGACGCGCACCCCGAGGCCGTAGTCATCTCGCATGTTCGACCGCTTCATGAGGTCGCTCTCCACGTCGGAGGTGACGCCGGTCTCGTAGAACAGGGCGACCTGCACGGAGGTGCGGACATCCTTCATGACAAAGATGTTGAAGGGCGTCCGTTCATCGGTCAAATTCCAGCGGAGCTCGGTGCCGTAGAACACCGTATGTGCCCCCTTGTAGCGGCCCTGGGGATAACCGCGCAATCGGCTGAAGCCGCCCAAGGACGTGGCGGTGCCGTACTTGTTGTTCGCGATCATGTTTTGGATGACCTCGTTGCAGAACTGCTGTTGCTGGGGGTCGCTGATCGTGCTGCAATCCAATCCCAAATGGAGGTCCGCCGTGGTGGTTGCCCCGGTCTTCAGAACGACTGCGTCGGAGCGGAGAAAGTTGAACGCCCAGGTGCTGCGCCTGCCGATGGGGATGTAGGCGGTGGTGTTGTAGTCCATGACGTAATAATCCGGGCCGGAATCGCTCGGCGGAGACTGCGAGCGGGTAACGTCGATTCGGAAGCCTTGACGCGGATCGGAGTAGTCGTCAGTCAAATCCAGCCGGGACCCGAAGATCGTGACGTGGCCGGTCTGGCGGGGCGCGTTCTGCGCTTCGACAATGACATTGCCGTTCTTGTCCCTGATGCTCTTGAGCTTCGAAGCCCCCTGGTACCAGGCGCTGTACATTTCGAAACGCCGGTCGAAGAACGTGGCGGTCAAGCGGCCGCCGTAGTATTCCGTGTCCCCCAGCTCGAGCAAGCGATAATCGTTCTTGTCCGTGTTCATGCCCCGCTTGCTGTAGCTCTGGATCGTCGCCTTGTTGAGCGCGCTGTACCCGACGTCCAGGATGAGCCTGCGGGGAATGAGGTGGATATCGGCAACGCCGATTGCTTCACCCCGCACATCGCCGGTAAAGACGATGCCGTAGGCGTCCGTGTAGGTGTCGGCGATGTTCATTGCGCCGCCGACCAATCCGATACCGGACCCGATGCCGGGCAGGCTGTAGGGATAGGGGAAGAGCGCGTACCCGAAATCTTTCGTGAACTGCGGCTTGCGGCGGTCGGGATAGATCGGATCTTGAGTGGGACTGTCCGCGGCCCATGCAGCGGAAAAAAGCATCATGATGATGCATGAGATAAACGCCAATTTTTTTACGATCATTCGCATGAGAGCTTCTCTCGGTACACCTGGCAGGCTGTTGAAAAAGTCTCTTAGCCGTCTTTGCGGGCGAAGCGAAGCAATCTCGCGGTTAAATAAATTAATAAG
>DAIDTZ010000139.1 GCA_027456925.1 Nitrospirota bacterium | reverse complement strand
GTTATTAGGATACCTATAAAAAAGATAATGTCAAGGAAAATTTTTGGTTTCTAAACTTTTTTACCTGGGGGCCGTAATGACAGGAATCGTTCAAAAAATCAGAGGACGAAAAAAAATATGGCAATATAATGGCAGATGCTGCCGGCAAGTACGAAAAAATGGAATACCCCGTGACCATGGTGAATTTTTTTGTCCAGGGCATAGAAAACGACACCCAAAGTATAGAACAAACCGCCGGCTATCATCCAGGCAAGACCTGCTGCCGGCAAAGCTCGCACAAGCGGGCGGATGAAAAGAACGACCAGCCAGCCCATGAGCAGGTAAATGACAACCGAGAGGACCCGTTTCTTCGTTTTCCAAAAAATTTCCTGCGCAATCCCCGCGATTGCCAGCCCCCAGACAACGCCAAAGATGAACCATCCCCGGGGCCCCCGCAGAGTGACAAGCGTAAAAGGCGTATAGGTTCCGGCTATGAGCAGGTAAATGGCGGAATGATCGAGTTTCTGAAAAACTGTTTTCGCCTTGCCGCGGATGCCGTGATAAACGGTCGAAAAAAAGTAAAGCGCCACAAGGGTGACACCGTAAACACTGAAGCTGACGATTTTCCAAGGATCGCCCTGTAGGCTCGCCAGGACGACGAGCACGATGAGGCCGGCAAGCGCCAACGCTGCGCCGATAAGATGTGTTAACGTATTGAGACGCTCATCCCGATCCATCATTCCGTCGTGTAGTATAGCATCAATCCGCTTTTCAAGCAATGTGCGCGTAAGCAAATCTTGCGGGTTTTCCTTCTCATATCAGTGCCCACGCGCTTGCATGGGTCGATCCGGCTGGCAGCGCTTGCAAACAACTCACCTCGAAAGTCAAAAGAAAGATTTGCGAGCTTCCGTTGTCTGCTGAGAACTTTCTCTGATGATGTCATTGCGCTGCGCTCATCAGCCACCTCCATGGGGCTGCGCCGAACATACTACCCGGCACAAAAAAAAGGAGAGGCGAAAGCCTCTCCTTGGAAAATGGTGTCTCTCTGTTTTAGGTGTTTTCTCCGTGGGGCGCGGCAAAGGAAGCCGCACGGCGTGCCGCCATATCCATGAGCACACGCTCGGTGCCGAAACGGCCCGACTCGTATTTGCGGATCTTCAGTTTTTCCCGCGCGGTGTCGATGAGTTTCAACGCCAGTTCGAGGATCTTTCCCGGATCTTCCTCAAAGTAGAACCCTGCAGTCACCATATCCCACCACTTGTTTTCCATAATGTCTTTCAGCGTCTTGCTTGCGCTGACGGGCGAGCCGGCGCCGAAGATAACCGGCACGCCGGATGCCGCGAAATAAGTGCCAATAGCAATGGCCTTCTCGCTCATCCACTCAGGGGCAATGCCGACTGCAGGCAGACCGCCGATGTCGTCACCGAGCCCGCCCGCTTCCGCAATATGGGACGCAATGGTCAGGATGCGCGAGTTATCGACGCAGGATCCGAGATGGAGCACCGGCGGAATGCCGATGGCCTCACAAACCTCGCGAAGCCCCGGTCCCGCATTCTCAAGCGCCATCTCCGGAGTCATATAGCCCGCTTTCGCCGAAGCATGAGCGGAGCAACCGGTTTGGACAACGAGGACGTCGTTCTTGATAAGCTCACGAGCCAGGAAGTTATGCATGCTGTCCTGGCAGATCCGGGGATTGTTGCAACCCGCGAGGCCGACGACGCCGCGAATGCGGCCCGCGATGATAGCATCGTTCAAGGGGCGGTAGGAACCCCGATACATGCCGCCTTGCATGTATTCAATATATTCGTCGGAGAACCCGGCAATCATATTGGCCGGATTGACGACGGAGGCAACAACATCTTCCTTCTTGCGGTTTTGAAAATTGTCGATTGCGAGACGAACGACCTTCTTTGCAAGCTCCAGGGCGTGATGCTCCTCATACTCGATATGAATCGCGTCCTTCATCTTTCCTTTGTTCGTCGTCGTAATGATCTTCGTATGATATTTCTTGGCGAGTTCCCCGATGGCGGGCATGATGCATTGTACATCCACCACCATAGCCTCGATCATTCCGGTCAGAAGGCCGAGTTCCTGCTGCAGGAACCCGCCGGCCGTGGCAATGCCATGCCGTACCAGAATTTCATTCGCCGTACAGCACATGCCGACGAGGTTCACACCCTTGGCGCCCTTGGACTTCGCATAGGCGTCCAATTCCTTGTCTTCCGATGCGACCACCAGCATCTCGGCAAAAGATGGCTCATGGCCATGCACCACGAGATTGACATGATCTTCTTTAAATACATCGAGGCTGGCCCTTGACTTGACCGGTTTGGGAGTGCCGAAGAGAATGTCCGATATATCCGTTCCCATCATGGACCCGCCCCAGCCGTCAGCGAGTGCCGCGCGCATGGCGCCGAGCATGATATTATTCGCTTCCTGGTCAACGCCCATCGTCGTGCGGTGCATCATTTCCACTACTTCGCGGTCGATGGCGCGCGGAGCGATGCCGAGCTTTCTCCATATTTCCTGCCGCCTCTTGGGGGCGCGGGACAAATAGGCAAGCTCGCCCCGCTGTTGGCCGAACTGTTCCAGAAACTTGAGCGCGACCTTCTCGGCGACCTCATTCACGGACTTGCCTTCGACATTGATGCCGAGGTAACCGGCCACGCGGTTCAGCTTGCGAACGTCTTTTATCTGAAAGTCTTTGGCCTCTCCCTGCGCAACAGCAAGCAGAGTGTTCGCCAGATCCCTCGCATGGTCCGAATGCGCAGCCGTACCCCCAGCCACCATGCGCGCAAAGTTCCTCGCCGTCACCACCGGCAGGGAAGCGCCGCAGACGCCCATGGCCTCGTCTTCCTTGCCGACCAGGCGGCAGGGGCCCATATGGCATATCTTGCAGCAGGCGCCCTGGTGCCCGATAGGGCAGGGCTTCAGCTTCTCAGCGCGTTCGAACGAAGTCTCTATTTTTTTCTGTGCGCCAACCTTGAGGAGCGCCTGCGCAGCCGGATCAACGGATTTCAAGTCTTCTCTCATAACTATTTTGATACTCCTTTCCCGAAGGAGAAAAATCATCCCCTATTTAAAGAACGGGTGCATTATACAAAAAAACCGCCAAAAAAACTACAAGAAGTTTGAAGGACTCAAGCTGTAATTTCGTGTTTCTTTAGTATAAGCTATTTCTGCAATGCAGGCTGCTGGATTACCATAACCTTGGCAACGCCGGAATTCGCCAGCATTCCCCTGTTCATGGCCATCACCAGTACGTTTGCAGAAATGCCGTAAGACTTTGCTGCCTTGGCAACCACAGGCTTGAATGACCCAGCACTGAGTTTGCCCACCTTCACCTTCTTCGCGGCAGAAATAATGTCCTTGGCTTTAAAAGCTTTGGTTTTGCTCACTGCTGCGGAAATTTCCGAGGCGATCTCCGTACCATCCTTTGCCTCTCCTGCAGCAGGCTGCACCGGTACGACAGTCCTGGTCATGCCGTAGGTATTGACGATAGTCCCGTGCTGCTAATAGAGCGCCGTCATGGGGAGGACCAAATCCGCCTTTTCCGCTAATGGCGTCATGTGGCTTGCCTGAACGATGACGAAGTCGGATTTGAAATCGGACTCGACCATGTTTCCGGCAAGATAAAGCGCCTTCATGCCTGATTTCATCTCGGAGTAACCCTTCCCTGCCTTTTTCATTTTGGCTGAGCCCGGGCCCCTGTCAGGAGTACACCCCATCTGGAGAACGCCGAGAGAATTCGCCTCGAGCATTACCGGCAGAATGCCGGCGTTCTTAAGAACAGCGAGGTTCAGGGCCTGAAGCGAAGCATCCTCATTTGCCGCTATTCCGGTCCCGATGACGACGATTGGCTGCTTTGCCGCGGCAAGCGCCTTTGCCGCGTTCGTGATCTGTTCGGCGGCCACTCCTGACGTGGATGCGGCGCTTTCAACGGTGACAAGCGACTTCTTGAGCGCATCCAGCCCCTTTGCCGAGGACGTCGCGCCTTCGGCAATGGCAGCGCTCATGAGCCCTGCGAGAAGGACCGCATCGGTCCCTTCCTTAAGCTGCAGATGAACGGCATTCTGGTGGGATGCCAGCTCGATCTTCTCCGGATTTACCACGATGATCTTCGCGCCTGCCTGCGCCCTTCTCCGGACCATGACCTCCACTTCCTGGAGGGCCTGCTTTTTCTGCGACGGATCGGCCCCGATCAGGACAACCACGTCCGCGGACTTGAGGTCCGCCTGTGACGCGATGTTGGTGCCCGCGTCGCCGTAGACCATGCGAAGGGCGGAGATGAGTCCGCCCGCGTACATCGATGCAGGGGTGTCGATATTGGCGCTGCCTACCGCTTCGCGGGCCAGTTCCTGAACAGCATACGCTTCTTCGTTCGTGAGGTATCCCGCAGCTATGAACCCGGCGTTCGTCCCCGCCTTCTTGAGCGCATTAGCCGCGATCTTTGCGGCATCCTCCCACGTGGTGGGAACCAGCTTGCTGCCCTGTTTTTTCATCGGCGTTAGAACGCGGTTGGAAGCCTGCAGGGAATCGAAACCGAACCGGCCGATTGCGCAGATGTAGCCATTGTCTTCTTTCGCATTTACTTTGACGATCTTCCCACTTTTGCTGCTCGTGATCACGCTGCAGCCCGAACCGCAGGCAGTGCAGGACGTATCGTGCTTTTCGAGCTCCCACTCCCTGCCGTGCTGCCAGCGGTCGCGCTCCATGATGGTGTTCACCGGGCAGGCGTCCACGCAGGACCCACAGAACGTGCAGCCAGACTCGTGGAGCGGTTTGTCCATGGCTGTTGATACCTTGGTCGTGATGCCGCGGCCCATGAAATCGAGCACGTTTGTGCCCTGCTCTTTGCAAACCCGGACGCACCGGCCGCAGAGGATGCAGTAGTTGTTATCGATGGTGATAAAGGGGCTCCGGTCATTTAATTCATAATTAAAGCTTTTTCGTCCGAAGGAGGATTCACGGATGCCGAGGTCCGCGGCATAGCGCTGGAGATCGCAGGAACCCGCCTTGGGGCAGGTCATGCAATCAAGGGGGTGAAAAGACAGGACCAGGTCGGTCACGAATTTCCTGATTTCCTCGACCTTGGCAGTCTTGGTCTGGACCTTCATGCCTTCTTTCGTCCTGGTCGTGCAGCCGGTCACGGGCGTCTTCATGCCCTCGATCTCCACCATGCACATGCGGCAGGCGCCTACGCCGCGAAGCTCCTTGATATGGCACAGGTTCGGGATATGGACTCCCACCGTTGCCGCAGCATCCACCAGGGTCATCCCTTCAGGGACTGACACGGCCTTGCCGTCAAATTCCATGTTTACCATCTTGCTCATAATATCCTCCAAAAACTTCGTTAAATGGTCAAATTGATCAAAATCGAGAAATAGCCTTAACTGCAATCCGCCTGCGCCCGGCGATTACGAGTGCCCTGCGCGAGTGCGGGGTGAAATCCGCATTCCGAAATTCTATACCGGGCAGGTCCCCACCACATGCCGCACCGGCTTCTGAGGTTCGGCATCAGTGACTTCTATTACTTCGTTAATGGAGATCGCGCTTTCAGGGCAGACCTTGATGCATTCGCCGCAGTGAGTGCAGCGCTTCTGCCGGATCCGATAGGGTGTGAAGCCCGTTTTGCCTTGAACCAGCTTCTGGCCCTCAATAGCGAAGTCCTTACAGACTGCAGCACACTTGCCGCACATGGTGCAAAGATCGCGATTGATCTCGTAGCGGATGAGGTACTTGCATTCATGGCTCGTGCAGACGCCGGCAATATGCCGCGCAAGGTCCGCTTCGTGGTCTTTGAGGAACGCCGCAAGGATATCGGCGTGGTCCTTGCCCTTCTTGCACATGCCGCCGTCTTTCACGTCAACGGAGATCCGCTTGAGCTGGGCAATATGCTTGTCCGCGCCTTTGCCCGCCTGAATGATTTCGAAAATTTTAATTGCATCGTACATGCCGAGCTTGCAGGGGTGGCACTTGGAGCACATGCCGTCCTTGGAGTCGTCATTATAGAATTTCTCGAGTCTGACCTTCACGGCCATCACCGGGCATTTATTTTCCTGCTGCGACATGGGCCCCTCCCTTTTCGATCACGATTGCCTGTGTGGGACAGACGCTGTAGCAGGCCTTGCACTTGGTGCAGTAGTCCTGGTCGATGTAGAACTTGTCCCTCAGCTCCACCACGGAATCGAAGGCGCAGGCTTGTTTGCAGAGCCCGCAGAGGATGCAGTGTTCCGGCCGGATGCGGAACGTACCCAGACCCTGGCAGCGCTTGGCGCGGCAGTACTTGTCACGCACGTGCTCCTCATATTCCTCGCGGAAATATTTGATCGTCGAGAGCACGGGGTTCGGGGCGCTGTTCCCGAGACCGCAGAGGGAGCCGGCAACGACCAGTTTGCCCATCTTCTCGAGCAGTTCGATGTCGCCCTCCTGGCCCTGGCCTTTCGTGATCTTGTCCAGGAGCTCGTACATCTGCCAGGTGCCGACGCGGCAGGGCGGACATTTGCCGCAGGACTCGCTCTTGGTAAAGGAAAGGAAGTACTTGGCAACGTCCACCATGCAGTCGTCCTCGTCCAGGACCACCATGCCTCCGGAGCCCATGATCGAGCCCACGCTGGCAAGCGTATCAAAGTCAGCGGGCATATCGAGGAACTGGGCGGGAATGCAGCCGCCGGACGGTCCGCCGGTCTGAACAGCCTTGAACTGTTTGTCCGGGTTCAGCATGCCGCCGCCGATGTCGAAGATGATCTCCCGGAGCGTGATGCCCATGGGGACTTCGATGAGGCCCGTGTTTTTGATCTTTCCGGTCAGGGCGAAGACTTTCGTGCCCTTCGATTTCTCGGTGCCGATCGATGTATAGTAGTCAAGCCCCTTGGTGATGATGGTCGGCACGTTTGCGAAAGTCTCGACGTTGTTCAAGTTGGTAGGCATGCCCCAGAGACCGCCCGCCGCCTCGGAAAGGCGGGGAGGACGGGGACGCGGCATCCCGCGCTCGCCTTCGATCGAGGCCACAAGCGCCGTGGATTCACCGCATACGAAGGCGCCGGCACCCTCTTTGATTTCCATGGAGAAGTCGAGGCCGCTGCCTAGGATGTTCTTGCCGAGGAGCCCAAGCGCCTCGGCCTGTTTGATGGCAACACCGAGGTTCTTGACCGCCAGGGGATATTCATGCCGAACGTAAATGTAGCCATACTGTGCGCCGATGGCATAAGCATTGATGAGCATGCCTTCGATCACCGAATGGGGGTCGCCTTCCATAAGCGCACGGTCCATGAACGCGCCCGGGTCGCCCTCGTCGCCGTTGCACACAACAGCTTTCACCTTTGCGCCCGACTTCTTGGTATGCTCCCACTTGAGGCCTGCAGGGAAGCCCGCGCCGCCTCGTCCGCGAAGTCCGGACTTCTTGACGATATCGATAACTTCGTCCGGCCTCATCTCGGTCACAACCTTGGCCAGGCCTGCATAGCCGTCTTCCCGGATCGCGTCATAGATATTGCAGGGGTCGACAAAGCCGTTCCGGTGGAGCGCCACGCGCTTCTGCTTTTTGTAAAACGGGATATCCTGCATCGCCACATTCGGATCAGCGAGAGGAAATTCACGATAGAGCTGTTTCCGGTAGGGCACGTTATGGAGCACGGAATCGGAGAACAGGCCGGGAATGTCGCTCACCTTGACTTTCTGGTAGAACGTCTCCTGCGGCTCATGGATCATGACCGGACCGCGCTGGCAGAACCCCTGGCAACCGGTCTTCACAATCTCGAGGTTGACACCCTTGGCCGCAGCCTCTTCCTCGAATTTTTTGACCAGTTTATGGGAACCCGAAGCCTGGCATGCCGTGCCGCAGCAAACACGGACTCGGTGCGTTTCCTTTTCCGATCGTTCCTTCTTCAACTTGGCGCGAAGCGCAGCGAGATCGGAGGTGCTGGTCAGTCGAATAAACGTGAGTTCCATGTTCGCTCCTCACTGTAGAGACAATGTCATCCACCATTTTGGGGTTCAGTTCGCCGTAGAGATCCTGGTCGTTGACCGTGGCAACGGGCGCCAAAGCGCAGCATCCCACGCACCCGACGGTCTCGAGCGTGACCGAAAGGTCCTTCGTGGTCTCGCCTTCTTTGATGCCCAGCTTGGCTTCCATTTCGGTCAGGACCGCCTTGGCGCCGCGGACGTGACACGCCGTACCCATGCAGACCTTAACCACGTTCTTGCCCCGGGGTTTGAAGTGAAAGTGTTTGTAGAACGATGCAACGCCGTAGACATTTGTAAGGGACAGGGAAAGCCGATTGGCTATCATTTTCATGGCCTCTTCCGGCAAATAGCCGACTTTTTCCTGCACCCTTTGGAGAACGGCGATAAGAATGCCGCGCTGGCCTGATGCATCGTCCAGAATGGAATCAACTTTGTTTATCTCTTCTTGCTGGAGCACGGTAAGAACCTCCCTTTGAAATCACTTAAAAAACAAGGAATACTATCGGTTAGACTGCATGGAAAAATGCAATGTTACGAGGACACATGCTGTAGTTACTTTTTGTAGCACTCGCAAAAAAACAACTATACTACTAATAGTTAAAGGAAGAGCATATTAGCAACCGCTACTTAAAAAATCAAGAAAAAATACTATTAAAAAATTTCATATGGAAATTATTTATCTCTATCAAACTAGTACACCGTCAAAATATTTCTTGATAGTGATGCACCTGTTTCGAT
>DAIDTZ010000138.1 GCA_027456925.1 Nitrospirota bacterium | reverse complement strand
GCTCGATGCGAGGACCGTGCCGCACAAGATAACGAACAAGATCGCCGACGGACTCTCGGGCGAGCAGCCGGACCTCTGCTATGGCTGCCATGATAACGCGATGTTCTCCAAGAAGGACGTGCACCCGGCCGTCAGCATGGGATGCACGGGCTGCCACAGCCCGCATTCTTCCAAGAACTAGAGATTGCTGAAAGTAAACCCCCCCGAACTCTGTTTTACCTGCCACGATAAGGGGATATTCACGAAGAAGACCGTGCATCCGCCTGTCGCAGCCGGCAGGTGCTTGAACTGTCATACGCCCCATTCTTCCGATCAGATGGCGCTGCTCCACAGCGCGCCTGTCGAGGTCTGCCTCGGATGTCACCCGGACATCCCTGGGGCGCCGCACGTGGCTAAAGTTTTTTCGGGAACCTCACATCCGCTCGGCCTGCCGAAAATGGAAACAAATACGGGCAGTGGAGATGCGAAAGCGGCGAAGGAAGCGCCGCAGCTGATGAACCCTTCGCAGCCCGACAAGGTCTTCTATTGCGGGAGCTGTCATAATCCGCACAGCGCCTCGAGCCCGAACCTCTTCCGATTCAACGCGACTTCGACAATGGATTTGTGCTCCCATTGTCACAAGCATGGGGGTAATTAGTCAGTTACGAATGAAATTCTACTCAAAAAGTCGAGAATATTTACGGCAAAGCCGCAAGGAACGCGAGGAAAGCGAAATGCCGGCATGAAGCCAAGGGAGTTTGCGCCCTCGCGGCTCGATTTTTTCGGTCCCGGTTTGTCCGGTTCAGGGGAATCGAAATCAGCATTGCCCTGATAACTGCCAATCTCCTACTATAAGAAGGGAATGAGGTTAGATATGAAGATGAGATCGAGGACAGGCATTTTAGTTTTATTAATACTCATGTCGGCTGTAACGGCATATGGGACAACGATGAGCGGGACAAAACCCGCCGGCAGCGCTGACGTTCGCTTGGCCGCAGCGTCAAACCAGGAGATTGACTGCCTGAAGTGCCATGCAAAATTGAAAAGCGAGAAGGTCATACACCCGGCCCTCGAAATGGGATGTACGGCCTGCCACACGGGGCTCGATGCGAGGACCGTGCCGCACAAGGTAACGAACAAGATCGCCAACGGACTCTCGGGCCAGCAGCCGGACCTCTGCTATGGCTGCCACGACAACGCGATGTTCACCAAAAAGACCGTCCATCCCGCCTTGGATATGGGCTGCACGGCCTGTCATGATCCGCACTCGTCGCAGAACGCAAAATTGTTGAAAGCAAATCCCCCTGAGCTCTGCTTCGGCTGCCACGACCAGGCGATGTTTACCAAGAAGACCGTGCATCCGCCCGTCGCCGCCGGCGAGTGCCTGAGCTGTAATTCGCCCCATTCTTCCGATCAGATGGCGCTGCTTCTCAAGCCGCCTGTCGAGGTCTGCCTTGGGTGCCACCCGGACATCCCGAAGGAGCGGCACGCGGTCGCCATCCTCGCCACGAACAGCGGACATCCGCTTGGCCTGCCGATCAGCGCGTTGAAAACGGAGAGCGTGGCAACGGCTGGAACTGTGACGACGAAAGCGGAAGTGAGGGTACTTATGGACCCTGCCAGGCCCGATAAGGTCTTCTATTGCGGAAGCTGTCATAACCCGCACAGCACTTCGGGCCCGAACCTCTTCCGATTCAATGCGACTTCAGCAATGGGCTTATGCTCGCATTGTCACAAGATATAGGCACGCGGCAAGGAGTCGCATGATCGCCCTTGACGGTGAACGATGTGCCGGTTTACGGCACGGAAAAGATGTTGACCGGCTGTTTCGAACCGGCTTTATCGTCGCTTCGACCGGCCCGAATACTCATTCGAAAGGAGAATAAGAAAGATGAGAACAACGAACAAGATGAGGGCAACGTCTGTATATTTGCTTGTACTGTTGATGGCGGCGGCGCTGTTCGCAGCCTGCGCGACCACAAAGGTGGTTTCGGTCTGGAAGGATGCGTCCTACCAGGGCAAACTGCGCAAGGTGTTTGTCTATGCGATCCTCAAGAATCAGACGAACCGGCGCATCGCCGAGGATGAGTTCGTCAACCGCTTCAAGGCCGGGGGGGTCGATGCCGTCCCGAGTTATACGGTATTTCCCGGCAATGAGCTCGTGAAAAAAGAGGCCCTGGACGAGAAGCTCAAGACCCAGGGCTTCGACACGCTGCTGCTCACACGGCTCACGGGCTCGAAGGAGGAGCAGGTCCAGGTGCCGGGAACAGTCACCTATCAGCCGACGTATCCGGGGGCGTACCACCCGGCGCCTTACTACAGGACCTGGCCGGGATACTACTCCAGCGGGTATACAGCGGTCTATACATCGAGCTATATGACCGAGCAAAAATCCGTCATGGCGGAGGCGAACCTCTATGATGTGGCCACTGAAAAGCTGATCGGGACGGTAGCGACCGAGACCAGGATCAGTGGAAATAGCGGGAAAACGATCAAGGCCTACGTGGCGGTGATCATGGAAGAGCTGCGCAAGCAGAAGCTGGTGCCGTAGGAGCGTAGGCCGAACCTTCGTGATTTTATGCCGCGGCTGCGGTCAGGTCCAGGACCTCGCTGGAGGAGCAGCAGGAGCGCATGACTCGCGCGTCGTTTTAACAGGCTAGGGAACGGTTTAATTTCATATAGTATTCGGCAGCACCTGGGGGGCTATGAAACGTATCGCAGGCGTCATCCTTATTTTTTTGTCCGTCGCATTGTTCCCGCCGCGGGCCGTTTATGCCCAAACATCGCCGAAAAAAATTCTAATAGGCATTTTGCCGGAAATGAACGTTTTTAAGCAGAAGCAACGGTTCAAACTGCTCGGTGAATATCTTTCAAAAAAGACAGGCGTGACGATCGAAATAACCATCCTGAGTAAATACACCAACATCATAGATCGGTTCCATACCCAAAAAATGGATGGCGCGTTCTTCGGCTCCTTCACCGGTGCGCTTGCGATCAGGAAACTTGGCGTCGTTCCTCTCGCCCGTCCCGTTGATCTCAACAACCTGTCCACCTATTGCGGCTATTTGTTCGTCAGAAAGGACGGGGGGATCAGGACCGTGAAGGATATGAAGGGCAAAAAGATGGCTTACGTCGATAAGGCGACGACCGCGGGGTACGTCTTTCCACTGGCCTTTTTGCGGAAGAACGGCGTTACGGACACGGACCATTTTTTCGGGGAGTTTTTTTTTACCGGCAGCCACGACGCGGCGATAGACGCCGTCCTGGACCGCAATGCGGACATCGGGGCGGCAAAAAACACTATCTATGACCGCGTGCGAAGGGAAAATCCACGGGTGGATCGGGAGCTGCTTATCCTCGCGAAATCTGCTCAAGTGCCGGAGAACGGGCTGTGCGTACGAAAGGACCTCGATGACGCCTTGAAACAGAAATTAAAACAGGCGCTCCTGGGAATGGATTCAGAAACGGAGGGGAAGGACGTTCTCCAAAAATTCGGCGCTCTTCGATTCGTGGCAACCAGGGCCAAGGACTATCAGCCGGTGTTTCAATTGGTGAAAGAGGCTGGTATAGCCATCAAACCCTATGAATATCTGAGCAAATGAGCTGCGCATGATCTCGTGAGGCGCTTTCTATGAAACGCAAGATTTTCTTATCGCTGTTTTTCATGTTTCTTCTGTCTGCCGCAGGCGCTTCGCTGGTGATGCTCTACATCAGGAACACCACCGCCACGCTCAATCGCTTGATTAACCTTCACCAGATCGAAGACCTTCGGCAAAACCTGATAATATCGCTCCAGACGGTGCAGTCCGATCTCTATACCGTCCACACGAACCTGGGGCACAGGCTCGATCCCATCACCAACAACGTGGCCAATCTGGAGGAAGCGGCCAAAAAGTGCTCCGGATGCCATCACGCGCCCAGGAATGCGGTCAAGCTCGAACAGATGCAGTCGCTCATCGGCGCTTACGAAACCGCCATGAGTTATTACATTACCGCATCGGCGAATGCGCAGGAAATGAACGTGCTGAAGCTTAACGCGGCGGAGATCGGGAACAAGCTCCTTACCGTCACGGAAGGCATGTCGAGACAGGCGAGCACCACGCTTAAGGTCATTACTCAAGATGCGATGAAGAAGATTGAGAATGCATGGATGATCCTGCTCGTGTCGGTCTCGGCGACGTTCATCTTCGGCATCATTGTCGCCACACGATTGACGCGGGCCGTTACGGGCCCCATCGGCGAGTTGGTTAACGCGACGCGCATGCTTGCGTCGGGGGACCTCGGGTTCACACTCGACTTGAAGGACAAGACGGAATTCGGCGAGATGGCGAAGCATTTCAACGTAATGAGCCGGTCTTTAAAGGACAGTTATGAAATACTCGAGCAGGAAATCCACGAGCGGAAGCAGACCGAGAAATCCCTCGTCAAGTCGGAAGCTTTCCTCAACACGATTTTCGACAGCATTCACGATCCGTTCTGTATTTTCGATCGCACGTACACGATCGTACGCGCGAACGGGGCCTATGCCAGGATGAAAAACAAAAAACTGGGGGACCTCCTGGGCAAGACCTGCTTTGAGGCGCTGCAGGACCGCGGCGAGGTCTGCAACAACTGCATCATCGAGAAGACGTTCGCCTCAGGAGATCCCTTCGCCAAGGAAAAAGAAGAAGATCCATCGTCCGGGATCAAGCTCTGGCGGGAGGTCTATACGTATCCCATCGTCGATTCAGGCGGAAGCGTCTCGCACGTGATCGAATATTCGAGGGACATTACCGATCGTAAGAGAGCCGAAGAAGCGCTCAAGGAAAGCGAGGAGCGGTATGCGCTGGCCGCACGCGGCGCGAACGATGGGTTGTGGGACTGGAACCTCCTGGGTAAAAAAATTTATTTTTCCGACCGGTGGAAGTCCATGCTCGGTTTCAGCCAAAAAGAGATCACCGACAACCCCGATGAGTGGCTCGGCAGGGTCCATCCCGACGACCGGGGCGCGCTGGAAGCGGGGATCGAGGCCCATCTGAAGAGGCGGGACTCGCACTTCGAGGGGGAATACCGCATCATGCACAAGGACGGGACGTATCGCTGGATGCTGACCCGCGGCCTCGCGGTGCGGACCGGCGACGGATACGCCTATCGCTTGGCAGGTTCACAGACGGACATCACGCTCCGGAAAAAGGCCGAGGAACAATTGGCCTACGACGCCTTTCACGACGCTCTCACGGGTCTCCCGAACCGCGCGCTTTTCATGGACCGGTTGCAGCACGTGATCACCGCCTCGCAGCGGAGCGTCGAACCGCACTATGCCGCGCTGTTCCTCGACCTCGACCGATTCAAGATCGTCAACGATACCCTCGGCCATGCCATCGGAGACCAACTCCTCATCGTGGTCAGCCGCAGGCTTTCCGAATGCATCAGGCCGGGCGATACGGTTGCGCGACTGGGCGGTGATGAGTTTGCCGTCCTCCTTGAGAACATCAGCGAGTTGAAGGACGCCGTTGATGTCGCTCAGCGGATCCATGAAAAAATGTCGACCTCGGTCATGGTCAAGGGCCACGAAGTGTTCAGCTCCGTCAGCATCGGCATCGCCTTGGGCTCCGACCACTACGAGCAGTCGGAACAGGTCCTTCGCGACGCGGACATCGCCATGTATCAGTCAAAGGCAAGGGGAAATGCTTCCTATGCGATCTTTGATGAGAAAATGCACGCGACCATTCTCGACCGGCAGCAACTGGAGTCTGATCTGCGCGGGGCCATTGATCATAAAGACTTGGTTCTTCACTACCAGCCCATTATCAATCTGAAAACGCACAGGGTGGTCGGTTTTGAAGCCCTCGTCCGGTGGAACCATGCGACACGGGGACTTATTCATCCAATGGAATTCATCCCCCTGGCAGAAGAGAACGGACTGATCAACGCGATCGGTGAATGGATCCTCAGAGAGGCCTGTCATGAGCTCAAGAAACTTCAGGAGCTTTTTCCTGTGACCCCCCCGCTGAACATGAGCGTAAATATTTCGAGTAAACAATTCACGCGGCAGGATTTGGCCGGCAAACTTAAAAACGTTCTTGAGGAAACCGGACTCGATCCTCACACGCTGGTTTACGAGATAACGGAGAGCATGATCATGGAAGACGTTGATGCCGCGGCGGCGACGATGAAACGACTTCAGGATATGGGGGTCCGCATACATATCGATGACTTCGGCACAGGCTATTCCTCCCTCAGCTATTTACACCACTTCCCGATCAACGCCCTCAAGATCGACCGCACGTTCATTGACAAGCTCTCATCCGACAGTGAGAATCATGAGGTCATCCTCTCAATCATTTCTCTGGCAAAGAGCTTGAACTTCGATGTGATTGCCGAAGGCATAGAGCTGACGCATCAATTGTCAACAGTCAAAGAACTGCATTGCCACTACGGCCAGGGGTTCCTGTTTGCCGAACCGATGGACTCGAACGGGATCGAAGAGTGGATGAAGCAGAAAAAAATATATACCGGCAATGCACGGTGAGCAGGTCCGATGGAAAGGCGTTTCTTTTTTCGCCTGCATCTCTGCGACTTATTTTGCATGCAAAAATTTTGGATGAAATCCAACACGAAAGGAGGTGAAACCATGATGAAAAGGTTACTTGTATCGGTTCTGGCTTTAGCCATATTGTTAGCTGTTGCAGTTTCCGCTTTTGCGGTCCCAGCCGGCAGGAAGATCGAATTCGAAGCTAAGGGCGGACCCGGCAAAGTCATATTTGACGGTCAGATGCACGCAGGGAAAGGTCTCAAGTGCTCTGAGTGCCATCCCAGCATATTCAAGATGAAACAGGGCGCAGATGCCATCACCATGACAGCCATCAACGAAGGCAAGTTTTGCGGCGCCTGCCACAACGGCTCAAAGGCTTTCAGTGCGACGGATCCAACCAATTGCGGGAAGTGCCACAAGAAGTAATATCTGATTATGAGGCAGTGCCCCCCCCCTCTCGCGGAGTTTCCGGAGAGGGGGACTATTGGGGATGCGCGAGTAGCGGAGCGACGCGCAGGCAATCTCTTTACCGAAGCCCTGAGCGATTATTGTGATATTTGGCTCATGGCGACATGGTATTTATTGCGTGTCGCTATGCGGGGCCTCGTCCTCAACCCTATGCTTTACCTTAACGTTGTTGCAGATATGCTGCCTAAATATTGCTACCCGAAGGCCGCATGAATTCTTTGATCCTACGACGTAAACAGTCCGGGATTGGATACTTTCTGAAGGATGGCGACTGCACTCTGCTCATATGAGAAAAATTCTGGTCGTTGATGACGAATATCTGATGTGCTACGTGCTGACTGCTATTTTTCACGATGAGGAGACGGAAGTAACAAGCGCTCTCAGCGGGAAAGCGGCATTGAAGGCGATTAATGAGAGCCATCTTGACCTGTGTTTTCTTGATATTCATCTTCCCGACATGAGCGGACTGGAGCTCATGAAGGAGATCAGGAACTCGTCGCCGAATGCCAAGATTATTGTCATGACGTCGGGTGAAGTAACGGGCGTCATGATGAAATCCATTCGAGAGAATGCACACTCGCTGATTTCCAAGTTTTTTGATTTGGACCAGGTACGACAGTTCAGTGACCGGGTTATAAAGATGGGCAAGCCCCGGCACCCCGGTGATTACTTCGCGATCAAAGACTACTCGTCGTTCGTTAAATGGACCGCAGATGATAATAGAAAGCAGGAGCGTCAACGTGTGTACGAATGTATTACCTGTTGTTTTGTGGCTTCTTCGAACATAGATAGGTCGTCTGTTCTCTTTACTGCCAACATCCTTAACGCCAGCGAAGCGGGCATAGGCATTCTTACCGATTACAAGCTGCAACCGGGAGATCTTGTCAGCTTAAGCAATGCGCCGGCACGGAGCATTGGAGTGGTACGCTGGCATGCGTGCGCCGGCACTACGAAGTCCTACCGGGCAGGTATTCAATTCGTTGAAGCGGAAAACGCTCCAACGCCAGGCATATCCAGCTTGCCGTGACGGACAAAAATCGCCGATGGTCTTGCACGCTAATATATCGACCGAATGTGCAGCAAATAGGGAAGAATTGAGAAAATCTTGCGGAACGAAATTCTTTATTTTGACACGTCGCCCGTTTCTATTCAATGCCAAGAAAGGCTCGGAGGGCTGCTTGGATAAGGCTGCTCCCCCTCTGCAGAAATTCAAAAGGCTAATCTTTCGATTAGCCTTTTGAATTGTTGGAACCGAGGAGGGCATCTCACGCGGTCGCATGCTCGCTTCACGAGGGAACTGGTCCCCGCGTGTACTCCCCTAAATCATGAGGGAAATCCTTTCCCTCAAACTCTCTTTGGTTCGCTCCCCCTCAGCCAAAT